>NZ_SJOP01000020.1 GCF_004331415.1 Kosakonia quasisacchari | reverse complement strand
CTTCACCGTAAGCCAACTACCCTTCAGCAGACCCGCCACGTCATACGCGACGCGCTGGGTATTGCCTTTCGCATCAAGCGTGATCAGGACATTTCCGGCAGCGTCCACTGTGCTCAGCGTGGTGTAAGTTTCACCCGCCAGCAGGTCATTCCACGCCGAGGCGTCCGCGCCCTGCCAGTCGGCCAGTACATCATCCGGCAGCAACTGGCGGGTGACAGAAAGTGGTACGCCGCTCAGCGAAACGCTGCCCGTCGAAAGCAGTCCTGCCGGGTCGTAATGGCTGACCAGTTGACCGGCGAGATTGTGGCTCTGTTCATCCGCTGAAGCCCCGCCCCAGATAAACCGCTCGGTGACGTGTGCACTGTCGCCGGCAACCTGCTCGGTAATGCCAAGCAGACGTCCCGGCAGGTCTGCCTCTTCATACTGAAAAGTGCGGATCACTGCGGCGCTGCGCTCGTTGCCTGCACCGATATTGCTGATCTGCAAAAAAGCCCGCTCTGCTGCGTCGTTCAGGGCAACGGATGTGCCGGCATCGGCGCTCTGCGTACGCAGCGGCGTACCGTTCAGGTCGTGGAGATAACTGAAATTCGCCAGCCCGGCGGCATACAGACGCGGGTCGGCGCTTTGTGACGGCAGACCGCGCGCATCAAACTGATGATGCGTGATGCGTTCGTCGGTGATGTCCGGAGTGTCCGGATGGCGGTGATATGTGATGTCGCGTACCGCCATCGCACGATTATCAAGCACCGCAACATGGGGGGTTTTACTGTAAAGGGATGTGCTCATAAGATTCTCCGCTTAAATTGTCTACTTTTGCATCAAATGCAATAAAGAGTATAAGCAGAGAAACAGGAACTGCAGGCTGTGGGCGAACGACCCGCGTCAGGCCAGAATACGGTCGGCAACTAACATGCCGGTCGCCATTTGCAGATTAATGTATTGTGCTAAATCACGCTGTTCCGGGCGCGGCAGATACGGTAACTCCCCGACCAGCGGCGCGGGCAGTTTTTTGCTCAGCACGTTGATAATTTCGGCGTAGTGCGCAAGCCCTGGATTGATGCGGTTCGCCACCCAGCCGATCAGCGGCAAGCCGTCGCTGGCGATGGCCTGCGCGGTCAGCAAGGCGTGGTTGAGACACCCTTCCTGAATACCCACCACCATAACCACTGCCATCTGCTCCTGCACCACCCACTCCGAAAGCGGGCGTAAGTCGTTCATTAAGCTACGCCAGCCGCCAGTGCCTTCCACAACCACATGATCGACGCGATCGCAAAGGTCAGCCAGGCCATTTGACAACAGGGTGTAATTAATGGGGCAACTGTGCGCGACGCTGCTCTCTTCTTCGCTTAATGCGATGGGGTTGACCGACTGGTAAGGTAGCTCCAGTGACGAAACGCTTTGCAGTACCAGCGCGTCTTTATTGCGCAGCCCTTCCGGCGTCTCTTTACTCCCTTTGGCAACAGGTTTGTAACCTGCCACCGTTTTACCACTGGCTGCCAGTGCCTGGAGTAGCGCGCGGGACGCTACTGTCTTTCCGACAGAAGTGTCTGTACCCGTTACAAAGAAACGCTTAAGCATCACTCAACCCACCGTTGTTCTACGAAAATATAAACCAGGAAAATAATTCAGTGGGGAAAGTCTAAGGTAACTGCCAAGGGGCAAGATTGAGGTAGCGCAATTTTTATGGCAACAGTGTAAAAATGTTACCCCTGCAACAAACGGATAAGTAAAGATCCGTTATACATCGCGTCTTTTACCAGCGCCGCACCGGCCATGGTGCCCTGGTTGGTAAATTGCGTACTTTCCACGCTAATGTGCTGGCTGTACGCGGGCAACGCCTGCTGGCGAATGCACGCGGCAATGGCGGGGAAAAGAACGTCTGCCGCTTTGCTGAGCGGCGAGCCAATCAGTATTTTTTGCGGATTGAACAAATTCACCATAATGGCAAGAATGCGGCCAATATTTGCACCCACGCCGCTAATGATATCTTTTGCCAATAAATCGCCCTGCTGCGCAGCCTGGCAGAGCCACTCCACGGTAAGCGGCTTTTGGTGCAGCATCGAGCTCATTGATTGACTCATGCGCAATTGCGCGAGTTCCAGCACACTCTCGACGCTCGCAATGGTTTCGAGGCAACCGTGGTTGCCGCAATAACAGCGTTTGCCATAGGGATCGACCTGCGTGTGACCAATTTCCACCAGACTGCTGCTTCCCGCATGCAATAAGCGCCCGTCGGTAATCACCCCTGCCCCAACGTTGTGATCGATAACCACCTGAATGACATCCCTTGCCCCGCGCGACGCGCCAAACAAGGCTTCAGCCATCGTCCATGCGCTGATGTCATGCTGGACATACACCGGCACGCCAGTGTGCTTTTCCAGCGCTTCACCCAGCGGCATATCTTTGACATCGTCATAAAAGGGCATGCGGTGAACAATACCGTTTTCGGTATCAATAATGCCGGGCATCGTAATCGCGATGGCGGTCAAACGTTCCAGTTTGTTCTGGTGGCGGGTAAAAAAGCGGTCAATATGCAGAATAATGCGATCCAGCAGCGGCAGTTCAGCTACCAGCGGTAACTCAAGGCGGTCTTCCACCACCAGCTTGCTGCTGAGGTCACGCAAAGAAAGGAAGATCTCTTCGCGGCTAATGCGCAGAGAAAGGTAGTGCCAGGCTTCGGTCTCGACAACCAGCCCGACCGCCGGACGTCCGCGGCTGCCTGGCTCCTGAATTTCCGTCTCCTGCACGAGGTGGGCTTCAAGCATTTCGCGCACAATTTTCGTAATACTGGCCGGAGCAAGCTGCGCCAGGCGTGAGAGATCGATGCGCGACACCGGGCCAAGCTGATCAATCAGGCGGTACACCGCCCCCGCGTTGGTCTGCTTTATTTGATCAATATGCCCAGGCTGACTATCAGCAACCACCTCTGACTCCCTTATTTTCACGCTTCGAAATAAACGTTCGGCTATGGTGAAACACTTCACTGGTCGCCGTCAAATATTTACCCCGGCGTGTGATTTACAGCACATTTTGCAATGACTTATGCACAAAATTTATCCGTCAACCGCGGCGAACAGCTGCTGCTTAAAGCGTGCGGCGGCACTGCCCTGCTCATGATGTTTTGACCAGACTAACCACATTTCCGATACCGCATCTGCTTCAATAATCGGCACCCAGCGCATTTCCGTTAGCTGCACACGCCGGAATGACGCCGGTAAAATCGACACCCCTAACCCGGCCGACACCAGGCCGATAATGGTCATCGCTTCACCGACTTCCTGCGTAATGGTTGGCGTCAGCTGATAACGGCGCATCAGACCGAGGATCTCGTCATACAAACCTGTACCGACATGGGGATCAAAAAAGACAAACGGTTCCTGTGCCAGCTCGACCAGCGATACCGCCGAACGCAGTGCTAAAGGATGATCTTTGTGGATCATCGCCAGCAACGGCTCACGCAGAATCACCTCCCAGGCCAGCGTCTCCGGTAACGGCGTGTTACGCATCAGCCCCAAATCCAGCAGGCCTTCATTTAGCGGTGAGATCTGTTCGCGGGTGTTGATCTCGCGCGTCTGGATATGCACATCCGGGTAACTCTGACGGAACGACGAGAGCGTGTCGGAGACCGCTTTTATGAACGGTGCGGAGGAGGTAAAACCAATGCGCAGCTCCCCGGTCTCGCCCTGGTGCAAGCGCATGGCGCGGGCGGCAGCTTCATCAACCTGGCTTAAAATTTGCCGGCTATCCGCCAAAAACTGCCGCCCGGCGGGCGTGAGCGACACACTGCGGTTGGTGCGGGCAAGCAAGCGTGCACCGACTTGCTGTTCGAGGATCTGGATTTGCTGGCTTAACGGCGGCTGCGAGATATTCAGCCGCGCCGCCGCATGACCAAAATGCAGCTCCTCGGCGACAGCAATAAAGTAGCGCAAATGCCGCAGTTCGATATTCATATTTAAAACATCTTATTTGAGATTATTAATATATTAGACAGAATATTTCCACTTTCATACCCTTAGCGACGTGGTAAGCCCGTCACCAAAATCACGGGTATAAACGTTAAGGATCTCTAGTGAGTCGTACAACAACCGTTGACACCGGGCCGGCAAGCGTCGTCGACGAAAAACCAGTCTCTTTGCCGGGACAATTTATTAAACGTGGTACTCCCCAATTTATGCGCGTCACACTGGCGCTCTTTTCCGCCGGGCTGGCGACATTCGCCCTGCTGTACTGCGTTCAACCCATTTTGCCGGTGCTGTCGCAGGAGTTTGGTGTCTCCCCAGCCAGCAGCAGTATTTCCCTCTCCATTTCCACTGCCATGCTGGCGATTGGTCTGCTGTTCACCGGCCCGCTTTCTGACGCCATCGGGCGAAAAAAAGTGATGGTTACCGCGCTGCTGTTGGCATCGTGCTGCACATTGTTATCAACAATGATGACGAGCTGGCACGGGATCCTGGTGATGCGCGCATTGATTGGCCTATCACTGAGTGGTGTTGCGGCCGTTGGCATGACCTATTTAAGTGAAGAGATCCACCCCAGTTTTGTTGCCTTCTCGATGGGGCTGTATATCAGCGGTAACTCCATTGGTGGGATGAGCGGACGCTTGCTGAGCGGTGTGTTTACTGACTTTTTCAACTGGCGTATTGCGCTGGCGGTGATTGGCTGTTTTGCGCTGGCCTCCGCGCTGATGTTCTGGCGGATCCTGCCAGAATCACGCCATTTCCGCCCAATCTCGCTGCGCCCAAAAACACTGTTTATCAATTTCCGTCTGCACTGGCGCGACCAGGGGCTGCCGCTGCTGTTCCTGGAAGGCTTTTTGCTGATGGGCTCGTTCGTCACCCTGTTTAACTACATCGGTTACCGCCTGATGCAATCGCCGTGGACGCTGAGCCAGGCGGTGGTGGGCCTGCTTTCCGTCGCCTATTTGACGGGCACCTGGAGTTCGCCGAAAGCCGGGATGATGACCAATAAATATGGGCGCGGGCCGGTAATGGTCGGCGCAACCGGCATCATGCTGCTGGGGCTGCTGCTCACGCTGTTCTCAACGCTGGGGCTAATTTTCATCGGCATGCTGCTGTTTACCGCAGGCTTTTTTGCCGCCCATTCCGTCGCCAGCAGTTGGATCGGCCCGCGCGCACGGCGCGCCAAAGGCCAGGCGTCATCGCTCTATTTATTTAGCTACTATCTCGGTTCCAGTGTGGCGGGGACATTAGGCGGTGTGTTCTGGCACAGTTATGGCTGGAACGGCGTCGGCGGTTTTATCGCCGCCATGCTAGTGATTGCCATTTTGGTGGGAAGCAGGCTCCACTCTCGCCTGCATTAATGCCGCGATAGTCAAAGGCCCTGCGCATGCGGGGCTTTTTTGTTTACGCTGTACCCGTGTGTGTCAAAACAGACTAAAAATCGAGGCCGTGCCCATTAATTCCCGCACCGCATCAAGTGCCAGTAGAGCAAATATTACCCAGACAAATGGATTCATAATTTTACTGAGTCACGCGTTGGCATTGGTTATTTAAATAGATTATTCCTATTATGGTACAGTTCAGGAAATGTATTGAATAACTACTACTTTTAGGTGGTTACACGATCGTACGCTAAAAATCAGAGGCATTATGGACAAGCACAACTATCACCAACTCACCCGCACATTCCTGCGCCTGTCGCGCTTTTCACACCTCGCTTCTATTGCCAGTTGGGATATGTTTGCCATGATGCCGCCAGGCGGTAGCGCGGCGCGCGGCGAAGCGCTGGCAGAATTAAGTGTCCTGCGCCACCAGATCCTGACCGATAAACAGGTCGGCGAGTGGATTGCCAACGCGCGGCAAGAAGATCTGGACGATATTGAGCAGGCCAACCTGCGCGAAATTGAACGGCACTATCAGGAAGCCGCGTTGCTGCCGGAATCGCTGGTTGAAGCGCAGTCGCTGGCGGGCAGCAAATGTGAGCACGCCTGGCGCACACAGCGCCCCGCCAATGACTGGACAGGCTTTTCAGCCAACCTGAAAGAGGTGGTTAAACTAGCCCGTGAAGAGGCCAACTTGCGGGCCGCCGCGAAAGGATGTTCGCCGTATGATGCGCTGCTGGATAAATTCGAGCCGGATATGACCAGCGCCCGGCTTGATGAACTGTTTGGCGAGGTAAAATCCTGGCTGCCAGATCTGCTGAAAAAAGCGGTGGCAAAGCAGGAGCAGCAAGCGCTAATTGCCCCGCAGGGGCCGTTCCCGATTGCCGACCAGCGCGAGCTGGGTTTGCAGGCGATGAAGGAACTCGGTTTCGACTTTAACGGCGGGCGCCTCGATGTCAGTGCCCATCCGTTCTGCGGCGGCGTACCGGAAGATGTGCGTATCACCACGCGTTACGATGAAAATGAGTTGCTGAGCGCGCTGTTCGGCGTGGTGCATGAAACCGGCCACGCGCGTTATGAACAAAACCTACCGCGCAGTTGGCCGGGCCAACCCATTGCCCTGGCGCGTTCCACGGCGATCCATGAATCACAAAGCCTGTTCTTCGAAATGCAGTTAGGCCGCAGCGAGGCTTTCCTGCGCCGTCTGCAACCGGCCATTATTGAACGTTTCGGTATGCAACCGGCGTTTGAAGAGCACAACTTTGTCGCCTGGAACCAGCGTGTAAAACCGGGTTATATCCGTGTCGATGCGGACGAAGTGAGTTACCCGGCGCATGTCATTCTGCGCTATGAGATTGAACGCGCGCTGATCGACGGTGAGATTGAAGTCGACGACATTCCCGGTTTGTGGAATGAAAAAATGCAGGCCTGGCTGGGGCTTTCCACCGAAGGCAACTACCGCAACGGCTGCATGCAGGATATTCACTGGACCGATGGCGGCTTTGGTTATTTCCCGTCGTATACGCTCGGCGCCATGTACGCTGCTCAGTTGTTCCACGCCGCGCGTACCGCGCTGCCGGGGCTGGACGAGGCGATTGCCGCAGGCGATCTTACGGCGCTATTCGACTGGCTGCGACAAAACATCTGGCAGCACGGCAGCCGCTTCAGTACCGAGCAGCTTATTCAAAACGCCACTGGCGAAGCGCTAAACGCCGACTATTTCCACCAGCATCTTATCCGCCGTTACCTCTGATACACCTGCGCCGGAGCTGAAGTTTCGGCGCGGTCCCTCGCTCTGTACATTACGTTACACGCCGAAACCAATCACTCACGGAAGGCGTTCAATTACAGGGATATAGTTCTTTCAACGGCCCCGCAGTGGGGTTGAATGAAGAAACCAATTCGAGGATATCGGAATGAAAAAAGTATTAGCTCTGGTTGTTGCCGCTGCTCTGGGTCTGTCTTCTGCTGCTTTCGCTGCTGACACCGCTACTTCAACTCAAGCTCCGGCTGCTGCTCCGGCAGCAACAACCGCTGCACCGGCTGCGACCACTAAAGCTGCACCGGCTAAAAAAATGCATAAGAAACACAAAAAAGCGGCTAAACCGGCTGTAGAGCAAAAAGCTCAGGCTGCGAAAGTGAAAAAACACCACAAAAAAGCAGCTAAACCGGCTGTAGAGCAGAAAGCTCAGGCTGCGAAAAAACACCACAAAAAACACGTTAAACACACTGCGACCAAACCGGCTGCACAACCGGCTGCATAAGTAAACGTATCTGATACCGGCGTTCGTATCAGAACGCTGTGACAAGTCGGCGCTGAGCCCTTCGGGTGAAGCGCCGTTTTTCTCTGGAGGGCCTATGATGCTGCGACGTTATCGTTTTGAAGTGATTCTGGCGATGTTGATTATCTGCGCACTGATTGCCGTCCGCTTTTATCTTTATTAATGTAGCACGCTGATTTTACTCCCACTTTCTTCTCGTCCCGTCTATATTTGTTTATCTGGGCTTACGTTAATAATCATAATTACCCCACCAGAGTGTGATATGCGAAAAACCGTTGTGCTGTTGCTGGGACCGCTGTTTTTGTTTTCCGCTGTTGGACATGCTGACGATGGCGGCGATGACGCAATAAGCGCCCGTGATGTGAAAACGCTCTTTTTTGGTCATGATGACAGGATCCCTGTTCCCACCCCGACAAAAGCACCGTGGGATGCGATTGGCCAACTGGAAACCGCCAGCGGCAATCTTTGCACAGCAACACTGATTTCTCCGCACCTGGCATTAACCGCCGGGCACTGTCTGTTAACGCCGCCGCACGGCAAAGCGGACAAAGCCGTAGCACTGCGCTTTGTTTCGCAAAGAGGCAGTTGGCGGTATGAAATTCACGGTATCGAAGGCCGTGTCGATCCGTCGCTCGGCCACCGCCTGAAAGCCGACGGTGATGGCTGGATTGTCCCTTCGGCTGCCGCGCCCTGGGATTTCGGGCTAATCGTGTTACGTTATCCGCCGTCAGGCATCACACCTCTGCCGATCTTTGTCGGCGATAAAGATGAGCTCACCGCCGCGCTAAAAGCGACCGATCGTAAAGTTACGCAGGCGGGTTATCCGGAAGATCACCTTGATAGCCTGTTCAGCCACCAGGATTGTGTGGTCACGGGTTGGGCGCAAAATAGCGTCTTGTCGCACCAGTGCGACACGCTGCCGGGCGACAGCGGTTCCCCCTTGATGTTAAAAACTGATGCGGGCTGGCAGCTCATTGCCGTACAAAGCTCGGCGCCGGCGGCGAAAGACCGCTGGCGCGCCGACAACCGCGCCATTTCAGTAACCGGTTTTCGCGACAAACTGGAAGCGCTAGCCAAAGAGTCAGACGAGTGATTCAGCGCTGTCGCAGCAAAGGTAACTGCAAAATATCATTGAGCGGCATCGGCGCGCTGAAATAGTAACCCTGTAGCTGGTCACAGCCGGCCAGCCGCAGCAGTTTCATCTGTTTCTCATTTTCCACACCTTCCGCCACCACCTGCATGCCCAGCGCGCTGGCAATACGAATCGTGCCGCTCACCAGCGCCGAGGCTTGTTCATCGTCGTCCACCAACCCGGCCAGCGATTTATCAATTTTTATGGTGTCGAAATTAAAGCGCCGCAGGTAACCAATACTCGAATAGCCCGTCCCGAAATCATCCAGCGCAACCGCCGTGCCCAACGCTTTCAGATTGGCGATGGCCGAACGGGCGCGTTCCGGATTTTCCAGCACGTAAGTTTCTGTCACCTCCAGTTGTAAGCGGTGCGCCGGGAACAGGCAGGTTTCCAGCACCCGCGCCACTTTGTCTTCAAATTCCGGATCGCGAAATTGCGCAGGGGAGATATTGACCGACAATTTCAGGTGGTTAAGCTGCTGCAAATCGCTACAGGCGCGGCGCAGTACAAACTGCCCGAGCGCGTAGATAAGCCCGCTGGTTTCGGCGACCGGGATAAAATCATCCGGCTTGAGTTCGCCATCCGGCCGACGCGGCCAGCGCGCCAGCGCTTCAACGCCAATCATCGTCTGGTTTTGCGCATCGACAATCGGTTGATACCAGACATCAAACTCATCGCGCTCCAGCCCGTCACGGATATCATTTTCAATCATTAATTGCCGTTCACGCGCGCTGTTCAGCGCCGCGTCATAATGGGTCATCCGCGCTTTACCGGTAATTTTTGAGTGATACATGGCGATATCCGCACGGCGAAACAACTCTGAACTGGAACACTCCAGCAGCGTACCGCTGGCAACGCCGATGCTGGCGCCAATATGGATAGTACGTTTACCCATGCGCACGGGTGTCTCAAGGTAGCGCAACACGTTATGCGCAAAATCATCGGCTTTTTCCAGTGACCACGGGCCGCTGAGTGTCAGGGCAAACTCATCACCGCCCATCCGTGCCAGCATGCCACCGGGCGGCACTTTTTGCCGTAGCGTATCGGCTATCGTCACAATCAGCCGGTCACCGACATCGTGGCCGTAGATGTCATTCACGTCTTTAAAGCCGTCGAGGTCGATAAACACCACGCTAATCATTTCGGGATCGCCCATTGCGCTCAAGCTGTCGAGGTGTTCGATCAGCGCACGGCGATTAGGTAAACGGCTTAGCCAATCTGTCAGGGCGATTTTGCGTGCCAGTTTTTCCCCGCGCGACAGTTTGTAGAGCCCGGCGCTACTGAGTGCGATAAACAGCAGAATCAAACCCGCTGCAAGCGCGGCTATCTGGCGAATGTTGACCGCTGCCGCCTGCGCGGCCTGCGCGCCTGGCAAGTGTGGCGCCCAGCGTAGATACCCTAAGGTTTCCCCTGCCGATCCGCGCAACGGTACGCTGGCTACAGCGGCATTTCGCGCCTGCAAACGCAAGTCATCAATTTGAAAGGTATTTCCCAGATCGCTAAGCAGCTTCGCGTTGAGATGGCGGGTGATCACCAGATAGCGGCGCGTCGCGTCATAGACGTTAAGCCGCCCGGTTGCAGGGCGAATAAGCCCGATACTGACAAATGCCACCCCTTCAGGCGTGCGGGTGATACCCGCAAAAACCTCCTTCCCCTCGCGCAGCGATTCGCTATGGTTGCGAATCAGCGCGGCCAGCCCGTCACCAAAAAAAGCGAGATTAGGCTCCGTAAAAGGTTGGCTGCGAAACGCGCCCCACAGCACGGCGAATTTCTCATCCAGCACAAAGGTGCCGTCGTACAGATTATTGATTTTAAAGCCTTCGCCCCAGGTACTGTGCAACCACGCAGTATCCAGTTGTGGGCGATACACTTCACGAACCGCTTCATCCCAGACGGCGTTATCAATGACCAGCGAACGGGTTCTGTTTACCGCCGTCTGAATCGCGCCCTGCACAGAAAGCGCGGTGCGATGTTCATCAATTTCATTGGCCTTGGTGCTAATGAGGTGCAGCGAAAGATAGAGCAGCGCGACAACGGAAACAATGAGCCCGATACCGGCCATAAAGAGCATGACAAACAGCGTCCTTGCCGTGGGAATATTGCGCCAGCTTAACGGATTAAACATTGGCCGTCCCTTACTGGTGTCCAGGGAAACAGAGGTGTGAAGAGATAGTATCCTAAGCGTAATACAGCCAGCGAATTTCATTGCCCACAAACGTGGGCAACTTAACATTAGGCGAGTTTTATCAGCGTCATACCGACAATCAGCAGTGCCAGGCCAAGCCAGCCTTTATAATTCAGGCGCTGCCCAAAGAGCACCCAACCGGCGGCGAGGGTGGCGACGATGCCAAACCCGCCCCAAAGCGCATATGCCACCGAGAGATCGATACCCTTTACTGCCTGCGATAAGGCGCTAAATGCCGCTAACACGGCGAAAAGTGAAGCGAAACCATACAACTTGCGGCGAAAACCGTCTGAGAATTTTAAAAAGATGTTCGCCGCAATCTCCAACACAATCGCCATCGCCAGCCACAGGCCGTGAACCCACTCAAACGGCAGCATGGTTACGCTCCTGGCGCACGGTTTTGCGCGTCCCGGATTTGATCAGCACAATCCCCAGCACCAGCGTGGCCAGACCGGCGGCTTTCAGCGGCGACAACGGTTCATCAAAAAGAAAGACGCTACAGACAGTAATAATGAATATGCCAACGCCTTCCCATAATGCGTACGCCACGCCGAGGGCTATTTTTTTAACCGCGAATGACAGAAAAATATATGACAGCGCAATCATCACCAGCATTAAAATAAAACCGGTATGACTATCGCTAATACTTGCCCATTTCATCGACAAGGTGCCGGTTATTTCAGCAATAATTGCCAGGGCTAATAGAATCCAATAAACCATTTTTTTCTCCTGCTTGAGAACATACTTTCCTGCGGCTTACCGAACGACGGAAAACCGGAAAAACAACGATGTCAGCCGGGCACAACGTGCCAGCTCAGGCAGAGAGAAAACTACAGCGCAGAGCGCCAGTACTGGTCATCTGCCAACAGGCAGCAGGAAGAAGACGGGAGGGAAAAATCAGGTTTTAAGACGCTGAACAGAATGTCCATATAATTACAATTATCCGCGAATTGCTTCTCATCGTGGCGGAAATAAATTGTCCTCAGTAGTTAAACACCGCCCATATTTATCACAGGCTAAGATTTTACTCAAAGTCTTTGCACTTCTTTACGACAAATAAAAAACGCCGCCGTAATTCAATAGACGGCATTTTTATATATTATTGCGCTTGTTTTTCCGTATTTGCCCGCGACTGCGCCAGCAAATTCCATGAGGTAATAAACAGCGCGGCAATCATCGGCCCTAGCACAAAACCGTTAATGCCAAAGAATTGCAGCCCGCCGAGCGTAGTGAGCAGGATCAGGTAGTCCGGCATGCGCGTATCTTTGCCCACCAGCAACGGGCGCAAAATATTGTCAGCCAGCCCAACCACAATCACAAAATAGAGCGTCAAGACGGTCGCGGTGACCAACTCGCCGGTGGAGTAGAGAAAGATCACCGCCGGGATCCAGACAATCGCCGTCCCCACCGCCGGAATCAGCGACAAAAACGCCATTAGCGTCGCCCACAGCAGGCTGCCGTTGAACCCGGCAAACCAAAACCCGATACCGCCCAGCGCTCCTTGCACAATTGCCACGACCAGCGTGCCTTTTACCGTCGCGCGCGCCACACCGGCGAACTTCAGGAACAGGCGGCGTTTGATGGTCGCTGACAGCGGCACCACGGCGTAGATTTTACGCACCAGCTCTGCCCCATCTTTCAATAAAAAGAACAGCAAATAGACCATCAAACAGAAGCCGACAGTAATTCCCAGCGTGCCTTTACCGATCAGTACCGCGCTACCCGCCAGATAACGCCCAACGCTTAGCGCCACGCCGGAAAGTTTTTCACGAATCGAGGCGACCGAATCGAAATCATTTTCACGCAGTGAATTTTTTGCCCACTCCGGCAGATGCGCGATCCCGTTGCTTAACAGTTGCGGCAAATCGGTGCCGTTATTCTGCAACCGCTGGTACAGGCTGTTTACCTCTACGGCAATCGAGGAGAGCACCATCATCAACGGAATAAAGACAATCACGCATATCAGCAACACGGTGATAAGCGACGCCACACCGTTACGCCCGCCGAGCAACGCCGATAAACGCATGCGCAGCGGGTAAAAAATCAGCGCCAGGATCACCGCCCAGATAATGGCGGAGTAGTAAGGTTGGATCAGGCTGAAAAACGCCAGACTGACCAGTAATAACAGAATAATAAAGAAGAAATTATTACTTTTAAGTGTTGTCATCCGGGACATCCAATGGGGAAACTGCCCATCAGTGTAGAGTGTTACCCATTGATTGTAAAAACAGAGCCGCCTCAGGCAGCAGAGCCGTTTCGCTACCCCAGCGCAAATATGAATGCACTGGCCGTGTTATCTACACAAGAAGATTTTCTACTTCAGAAAAGGCTAATGCTTTGGAAAAATACCAACCCTGGGCGCAGGATTCCGGTAAATTGCCTTGCAAAAAAAGATGTTGAGCTTCATTTTCAACGCCTTCAAAAACGATAATGCGTGGCATATCTTTAAACATGGCGATAAGGCCAGGAAGAATATGGCGGTTGATGGATTGCGTACCAATAGAATCCGTCAGTGATTTATCTATTTTTATTTCATCAACGTCCAGCATGGACAGCCATTTTAAATTCGAATAACCGGTACCAAAATCATCCAGCGCAAATAACACGCCATGCTCTTTATATAAACATATTGACTGCATAATATCTTCTATGCGACCACTCTGCCTTTCGGTGATTTCCAGCATGATATGTTTCCCTGCCACGCCTTCTTGTTGCAGGATATCGATAAGCCGCTGATAGAAAACCTTTGAACAGATATCTGAACAACTGACATTTATGCTTAGCGTGATATCTTTTTCTCTCAACGCGGCGCCGCACTCTTTGATAGCATGCTCAACCACATAGAGACTTATCTTATTAATCAAGCCATTTTCTTCTGCCAACGGAATGAAAATATCCGGCCCAATATTTCCCATCTGTTTATCATTCCAGCGCAACAGCACTTCCACCCCGATAATACTTTTATCCTTCACCCGATAAAGCGGTTGATAAACAAAATGCAACTCTTTATTAATGATAGCGTTTTCTAATCTGGTTAATAGTGACTGATTCTCATGCTGATTTTTACTGATTAACGCACCAATAATCAGCCCCACCAGAGAAGCCACGCAAAACAGAAAAACAAGAATATAAACGTTATTGTTGAACACAAAAGAGTGTCTGACACCAGCCACAACGCATATATCATGCCGTGGATCACATGATTTCACCGTAATAAAAAAGAGCTCATGCACTTTACCATGCTCGATGTCTTCGAGCAGCGATGTATTATTGCCTACGCGGAAAAAATGTTGCTTGTGATTGTAGTCCCCAACAACCGCATTAAAACCCCACCGAGTAGAATCTTCGCGAAAACGGGTAAAGGCGAAGGGTGACACGGTGACAGAAAAATTATTGTTATAAACGACATCAGCAGCAATGTTACTCTCAATCAGCGCATCAAAAACCCAGGTATAACTGCCTCTGTTCACTTTATTTTTGAAAACATTGAGCGATAAGGGAGCCTTATATTTTCCCCACAGCGCTGAACAGATTATTCTGCCGTCTTCAACATAGCCAATATCTTTTATCAGTGGATAAGGCCATAACCGTTCTCTTAAAGCATGCAGATAAGGATCGCTACAAGGTGTATAGACGGAAAAGTCTTCGCGCAACGCGTTAATTTCCTGCACCTGAAGAATAATATTATCGCTGCGGGAAAGTATCGACTCTGAATAATCCTCTACCTTTTCGTGGATAAAAGCATAGTAGGCGACCTGCGCAACAATATAAAAAAAAGCAAAAGATAATAATAACGCTGCTATATATATGGAAATACTTTTTTTCAGCATCTTTATCATTTTGAATACCTTTATGCAGACCACCCCGCGCTGGCGGTCTGCCTGTCATCAATCCTTTTTGCAGAAAATTATTGGCAACATCCTGGTTACTTTATCTATTTTCGACGCTGAAAAATCCTGCATGCGCCCCACTTCCTTATCGGCGCTTTTTACATTTACTTTAAAGACATCTCGGTTTTGCGTGTTATGAGCCCGCCTGGCTTCCCCCTCATTCATGGCGTTTTTCTTTATCCAGCAGCAGGCTGAACGCCGCCGGTAAAACGGTAAGCGTCACCAGCGTGGCGACGACCAATCCGCCGATAATCGCATATGCCATTGGCCCCCAGAACACCTGATGTGAAATCGGGATCATGCCCAGAATCGCAGCGCATGCTGTCAGCATAATCGGTCTGGCGCGGTGCTCAGCGGCGGCCGCAATCGCCTCGTTCGCGGCCATCCCCTGTGCCAGATTGCTGTCCACTTCGCTTATCAGGATAACCGCGTTGCGAATAATCATCCCCGCCAGCGCAATCACGCCAAGTAATGCGACAAACCCCATCGGCGTTCCGGTCGGCAACATCGCCAGCACAATGCCCGGCAAACCAAATGGTGCCATTAACACCGCCAGCAACATGCGGGAAAAACGCTGCAACTGGAGCATTAACAATACCAACATCACAATAAGCGTCACCGGTAGCACCGCGTAAACCGAGCTATTTCCCTTTGCCGATTCCGCCACCGTGCCACCCTCTTCAATCCGGTATCCGGCAGGCAACTGGGCGCGCAGTTTATCCACCGTCGGTCGCAGGCCAGCCGATACATTTTCTGCACTCACGCCGGGTGCCAGATCGGTTTGCACGGTAATAAACGGCAGCCGCTGGCGACGCCAGATAACCGGATCGCCCACCCCCCAGCCCAGGGTTGCCACTTCGTTCAGTGGGATTTTCGTACCGTTAGCGCCGGGCAACATCAGTGTCGATAACGTGCCGATATCCAGCCGCTCATGATCGTTGCCACGGAGGACCACATCCACCAGCCGATCGTTATCCCGCACCGTGGTCACGGTGCGGCCAGACCAGACAGTATTCAGCATTTGCGCAATGCTCTGCGATGAAACGCCAGCCGCCCGTGCCGCAGTCTGGTTTACCTGCAGGGTGATGGTTCTTTCCGGCTCACCGGCGGTCAAATTCACTTCGCGGGTAAGCGAAGATGCGCCAATTTCTGCCGCCAGGCGGCGCGCGAGTTGTTGTACCTGCGCATAATCTGGCCCGCTCACCCGGTATTTCACTGGCCACCCCACCGGCGGCCCTAACTCCAGCGGCGAAACGCGCGTTGTCAGGTCGGCGAACTGGCTTGCCAACACACTATTCAGTTGCTGGCGCAGGCGATCGCGCGCCGCCAGATCTTTTGCCACGACAACCAGTTGCGCCGTGTTTTCATTGTCCCGCAAAACATCCATCGGCAGATAAAAGCGTATTGTGCCGGAGCCGACATAGGTCGTGTAGTGGTCAATATCCTTGTTACCGTTCAACACTTTTTCCAGCCGCTCGACTTGCCTTTCCGTTTCCGACTGCGCGGTATTGGCGGGCAGCGACAGGCTGACCAGCAATTCGGGGCGATCCGAGGCCGGGAAAAACTCCCCCTGCATTCTGGTAGCGCCCTCGCTCGCCAGCGCCAGCGCCGCCAACGCGATGCCAATGGTCAACAAACGGTGGCGCAGCACACGTGCCAGCAGAGCCTGATACGCACGCGCCACGCGTCCGCTGCCTTTGTTGTGCCCTTCTATTCTGGCGGGAAGTAGCCAGGCGCCAGTCAATGGCGAGAACAGGATCGCCACCACCCACGAGCAAAGTAGCGCTATCAGCACCACGGCAAACAGCGAAAAACAGTATTCGCCGGCGCTGGACGCGGCAAAGCCGACGGGAATGAAACCGGCGATCATCACCAGCGTCCCGGTGAGCATCGGAAACGCGGTGGTTTTAAAAGCATAGGTGGCGGCACTTTTGCGCGATTCACCGGCTTCCAGCCTGGCGACCATGGTCTCTACGGTAATCATGGCGTCATCGACCAGCAGGCCAAGCGCAATGATCAGTGCGCCCAGTGAAATACGTTGTAAGCCAATGCCGGCCAGCATCATTCCCGCGAAGGTCATCGCCAGCACCAGCGGTATGGCGGCGGCCACCACCAGCCCAGCCCGCATTCCCAGCGAGACAAAAGAAACGGCAAGGACAATCAGTACCGCTTCGACAAGCACCCGGACAAAGCCGCTAACTGCATCGCTCACGACAACAGACTGATCGGCAACTTTTGTCATCTCAATGCCATGCGGCAGTTGTGCTTTAAACTCCGCCATTCTGGTGTTCAGCACCTGGCCGAAACGCAGCATATTGCCCGTGGATGCCATTGAAATTGCCAGCCCAATCGCGGGCTGACCGTTGACACGAAACACCGGCGCTGGCGGCTCGGCAAGCTGGCGGCTCACGGTGGCAATATCGCTTAAAGGGATATAGCGATCGTTAATATGCAAAGTAACCGCCCGCAGGCTCTCTTCCGTGGTCAGCGCGCCGCTGACCCGCAGCGCAACGTTATCCTGCCCGGTACGAATAATACCGGCTGGCTCGACGGCATTTTGCGCACTGAGCGCATCACTCACCTGCTGGATATCGAGCCCCATTCCGGCCAGTTGCCGGGGAGAAAAAGCAATGACAATCTGTTCTTGCTGTTCACCCAGCAGGGTAATTTTGCCGATATCGTGCACTGACATCAGGTCGCGGCGAATCTCTTCTACCCGATCGCGCAGTTCACGCGCAGTGTAGCCATCCGCCGTGAAGCCATAAATCGTGCCGAACGTATCATCAAATTCATCATTCACTGCGGGTCCTTGCACGCCCTGCGGCAGTGAAGGCGCAATGTCCTGCATCTTTTTGCGCACCTGATACCAGATGTCCGGCACTTGCCGTGGCGGGGTGTCATCTCGCAGATTCACATAGATAACGGCGCTGCCTGCCCGGCTTTCGCTTTCGATGTAATCCAGCCACGGGATCTCCTGCAGTTTTTTCTCCAACACATCGGTGACCAGCCGGGTAGTGTCGGCAACCGTCGCACCTGGCCACTGCGCGGAAACAACCGCCGTTTTGATGGTAAACGCCGGATCTTCATTGCGCGGCAGGTTTTCATAACAGAGGATGCCGGTGGCGATAATCAGCATCATAAAAAAGCTCACCAGTTGCTGGTGTTCAAGCGCCCAGGCCGAGAGGTTAAAGCGCGGTTTGGTTTCAACAGAGCTCATGGCTGCAGCTCTCCTGGGATCACTTTTTCACCGGCGCGCAGTTTACTTACGCCCGCAGTGATGACCCTGTCACCGGCACTGATGCCGCTTGCAATCACCGCAGAAGATGCCGTGTAGCCCGCAAGCGTGACCGTACGAATCTGCGCCTGCGACTGTTTGTCGATAACAAAGACCGCCGGCTGATCACCGACGCGGCTCAACGCAGAGGCAGGCACGACAAAACCGGGCGACATTGATACCGGCATGTTAACGGTGGCGCTGGCTCCCAGCGCCATCGCCGCCGGAGGGGCCTGCAGCGTTACCCTGACCTGCCATGTACGCGTTTGCGGATCGGCCTGCGGGCTGATATCCCGCAATATACCGGTGGTTTTCTGCGTTGGGTCGGACAGCAGCGCGACCGAAAATGGCGGCGATTTTGTTGACTGTACGGGCAGTAATTGGGGATCGGCGATAGCAAAAACCACATCGCGCGCGTCGCTGGTCGCCAGCGTGAAGATGCTTTCCCCGGCGCTGACCACTTGCCCCGCCGAGGCGCTAACGCGGGTGATAACCCCATCGGCAGGCGCGGTCAGTTGTGTCCAGGCCAGATTATCCTGCGCATTGCGTACCGCCGCAGCGCTGCTTTTAAGACGCGATGCGGCTGACTGCCAGTCGGCACGCGCACTATCAAGCTGCGTGCGGGCAATCGCGCCAGAGGGCATCAGTTTCTGCATCCGGTTCAGATTCAGCGCGGCAAGCTGTTCAGCGGCGCGGGCGCTTTCCATATCGGCGGTGGCGCTGGCCAGTTGGTTCTTGCCAGTCTCACTTTCCAGCGTGGCGAGCACCTGCCCGGCATGTACGCGCGCCCCGATATCCACCTGCCGGCTGACTATGCGGCCATCCAGCCGAAAAGCCAGCACCGTTTCATCATGGGCGCGGATCTCGCCGGTTCGTACTGTCCCCGGGTTTGCCGAAGCCGCCGCGGCAACCTGATAACGTACAGGTCTGGGCGGCGCGGCGTTGTCTGTTTTTTTTTCGCCGCACCCCGTCAACAACAAAATGATCGCCGCCATAACCAGCAACGGAAGCAGAGCGAGGAAGGATAAAGCGCGAGCCGTATTAAAAAGATGGTGCAGGCTCTGACGAAAATAATCGGTGAATTGTTCTGACATAACGCCACTCCGGATCGGTAATGGCGCCATTTAACGTGGCGTGCGTCGAGAATCACTCCACGTTTCGTCAAGAATTCATCAAGAGTGCAATTTTTTTTCGCCGCGGCCGTCCACAGGAAGCGTGATGCTGATTCGCAACCCGCCTTTTTCGGGGAGCGACGCGCTGATACTACCGCCGTGAGCGACGCATATCGCCCGTGCGATAGAAAGCCCCAGCCCGCTGCCGCCGGAATGCCTGGCGCGTGAGGTTTCCGCGCGGGTAAAGCGATCGAACATGATCGGTAGAAAATCGTTTTCCACGCCCGGTCCGTCATCCTCAAAATCGATCTGCCACGCGTTACCCTGCTTACTAAGATCGATCGCAAGCTGACCGCCCCGCCGACCATAGCGCAGCGCATTTTCCATCAGCACGGTAAAGACCTGCCCCAGCCGGAACGCATCGCCGGTAAACAGCGAAGATGAACGGGAGGTCACCGCCATGGTAATTCCTGCGGCATCAGCTTGCGGTTTCATCCAGGTGACCTGCTCGGCTAACAGATCTTCCAGAGACACAGGTTGAAGATTAAGCGTCAGTTGACCAGCATCAGCCAGCGAGAGCAGATGCAGTTCATCCGTAAGGCGGCTCAGGTGTTGCAGCTGTTTCATTACCATCCCCAGTTGTTGCTGGCTGGGTTCGAAGACGCCATCAAGCATCCCTTGCAAACGACCAATAGCGGCCGTAAGCGGTGAGCGCAGCTCATGTGCCATCGCAACGTGCGACGCGCGCAACTCCCGGTCGTATCGCGCCAGCTGGCGGGTCATGTCGTTAAAATCGCTGACAAAACGCACCACTTCGGCGGGCGCATCTTTTACCAGATCCGCCTGGCGACCAAATTCGCCTTGCGTCACTTCATCGGCCGCCTCACGCAAATGGCTGAACTGTAAAGAGAGTGGCCGGGCGTAACGTAGCCCCATAATCACAATAAAGGGGATCATCACCAGTACCAGCACGCCAACCATGATCCAGTCGGCCGAGGCGATGGACGGCTTCGAATAGCTTATCCCCCACCATTTATCAACGATCTCATGGAAACGCACCGGGTTCGCCTGCGGATTGTCAAGCAGGGCAAGGTACTCCGCCTTCACCGCAGACGGCATATCATGCAAAACCCAGTAGTTTTGCACGGCACAACGCAGCCACATGCACAGGGCAATGACAATGACAGCGCCGATAGCCAGCGCGATGATGCGCGCACAAATCCAGCGCCACAGCGATTGATGAGCAGGATTTTTCATGGTTGGCGGAACCTGTACCCAATACCGCGCACATTCGCTAAAACGCCCGTAACGCCCGCGTTTTCCAGCTTTTTGCGCAAGTTATAGACGTGCGTATCGACCACGCGCTCCAGCGCTTCGCTCTCCGGCAAACAGTGCTCCAGCAAGTGCTGGCGGGAAAACGGCAAGGTCGGGTGGCGCATCAGTGTTATCAGAATAGAAAACTCGGTTGGCGTCAGTTCCAGGCTGCGCACACCGTTTTCAGCCTGCGTTACCATTGCCGTGATGGCGACGGTATCCACCTCCAGCGTTTGCCAGCGGAGCACCTCTTCTTGCACGGCCGTTCGTTTGCTGCGCCGCAGCACCGCCTGCACACGCGCCACCACTTCGCCAGGGTGATACGGTTTCACCACATAATCATCGGCTCCGTATCGCAATGCCCCTATGCGCTCAGAGGTATCCCCCATGGCGGTGACCATGATCACCGGCACATCATTAATGCGTCGTAGCGCCGCCAGCACCTCGGTGCCATTCATGCCCGGCAACATGATATCCAGTAAGATCAGATCGGGTTTCCAGCGCTGCGCCATTTCCAGCCCAGTCAGACCATCTCCGGCCAGCGAAACGTCATAGTTTTCACGTCGCAGATAGGCTTCCAGTACGCTGGCCGCGTCGGCATCATCTTCAATCACAAGCACTCTACGGGATATCATTTGCTTACCTTGACCATTTCTTAATAATTCCCTGACCGTTTATTGATATGACCTGTCTATATTCCTTGTCAGGACATGGCGAACCTTCGCCGCAGCATACTACTCCACCCAGCGAGATGTGATGATGATAATGAGAAAAACCGTGTTGTATAGCGCCTGTCCACTGCTGGCCCTGTTTGCCTCCACGGCCAGGGCCGACGACACCCCTGCCGTGCAAAACGGGGTGACAGTGGGTATTGGCGGGCAATATGCCCCGCGCTACAGCGGTTCAGACAAGCAACGTGTGCAGGTGGTTCCGCTGATTCAGGCTCGCGATAATGCGCTCTTTTTTGATTCGCAAAAAGGGCTGGGTTATGACCTGCAAACCGACAATGGTTTTTATCTGGAACATACGTTGGGCTATGCGTTAGGCCGCGCCGATCGTGATTCTGGCTGGCGGGACGGTGCCGAAAACTTAAAAGGCATGGGCAATATTGATGCCACGATGAATACCGCGCTGGCGGTTGGCTGGCAAGCCACGGACTGGCTGACACTGGAAAGCAAAGCCACCCTGCCACTTACCGACAGCCAGGGTGTGCAGTATCAAGTGTCGCTCACCTTGCTGCCGGTGCAAACCACCCGCGATACGCTGGCTTTTCAGTCTGCCGCGCTGTTTGGCGATAGCCGATATATGAATACGTTTTACGGTGTCAGCCAAAAGCAAAGCCTGCGTTCCGGCTATGCGCGCTACCACGCAGACCAGGGATTTTACGGGATCGATAATAGCCTGACGTGGAGCCATCAATTTGATGCCCACTGGGGAACATTGCTGAGCGCCAATTACACCTGGCTGGACGATCACGCGGCAGACAGCCCAATTGTACTGCGTCGTAACGAAGGCTCGGCGGTGATTGCCATTACGTATACTTTCTAAAAGGTGCGGGGGCACATGGATAAAAGCGATTATCAATTTCTGGCAAAAATAGGATTTGCCTGCGGTGTCGTTTACCTGGCGGCTTATCTGACCTGTATCAGCAACTGACCGTAAAAATGCTGCTGCAGTAGCCATAATGAATGCCGCGCTGAACACAGGACACCGTGCGGCATTCAAAAAGCGGCGATATCTGTCTGGTTTGATGCATTTCTTATGCAATAATTCTGAAGTATTTAATTAGGTGATTATTTGTTTTAAGCAATAAATATTCCTCTATAGATCGGTGCGTTACGTTCTATTGCCACCATACATTTCATTTACGCTATTCCTGCTCTCCATGATCTTTCTTTAATTTACGTTAACAATTTCACTTTCTTTCAAAAAAATTGTTGCATCAAATTTATACAATATATCAACGATCGATCACACAACAATTGATAGATATAAACTATCTATTTTCATTTTTATTAAGATTTTAACGATCGATCACTAATCTATACATTGTCATGGCCGATAAAACGTAGATGCCGACCGCTATAGCGGCCAGGCATGCAGATAAAATTCACTAAGGAAAGACCATGGAAAATACAACAACGATTAGCAAGCCAAATGGTATAAGTATCAGAAATAAGATAATGCTATCTTTCGGGATATTATTATTGTTATTACTTTTTATTGCCGGAAACGCGATTTACCGGCTTGATGAAGCGAAGAATAAAATATCCAAGATCGTCACCGAAGATTACCCTACCACCGCGCTGGGTAATAATTTAATCCGCGATGTTAATGGCTCAACGACGCTGTTTCTTAATGCGATCATTGAAAAAGATGCAGCTAAAAAGGCACAGTTGATTACAGACCTTGCAGCCAAGTCTCAACAAATAAGCGAACTGTATAAGCAACTGAATCAACAAGCCGATGATAAAGCGTCTCAGGCTCTGTTAGAAAAAATCACCGCCGCGCGCAGCCTGTATATTCAGTCTCGCAGCAAAGTCATTGGCAATATTCAAACCAACCCTGATGCAGCCATCACGGAATATTCAATTAATACACGTAATTATGAAAGCCAGTATATAGAGAAGATTAATAATTTTATCAGCCTGCAACGGGATGAAATGCAAACGTCATATAGCGATTTCTTGCATGATTACAACCTGAGCAGAATGGTGATGATCATTATTACTCTGATCTGTTTTATATTCGGCATTATCATGGCAATCATTATTTCACGCGCCATTGTTGGCCCTATCAAGCATGCCGTTGATGCGGCAATCAGAATTGCGAAAGGCGATCTGGGTACCGAGATAAAAGTCACCTCAAAAGACGAAACGGGGCTACTGACAGGCGCAATCGGCCACATGCAGGAAGAGCTGAAAAAAATTGTGCTGGAGATCCGCAGCGGCGCGGAAAATATCGCTACTGGCGCATCGCAGATCATGGCCGGAACGCGCGATTTATCTGCCCGAACGGAAGAGCAAGCCAGTTCCATTGAGCAAACCGCTGCCTCCATGGAGCAAATATCTTCAACGGTTAAGAATACGGGTGATAATACGGCAAATGCGTCGCAGCTTTCTGCAAGAGCAAGTGATGCGGCGAAAGATAACGGTAAATTAATGACCTCGCTGACCCAGGAAATCCACAATATCAGCAGCTCGGCGGACAAAATGTCTGACATCATTAATTTGATTGACTCTATCGCCTTCCAGACCAATATCCTGGCGCTTAACGCCGCGGTTGAAGCGGCACGCGCGGGTGAACACGGCAAAGGGTTTGCCGTGGTGGCACAGGAAGTTCGCAATCTGGCGCAGAAAACGGCGAACTCGTCGAAAGATATTCGTGCGCTGATTGAAAACTCAACGCAGCAGAGCGTGCGCGGTCTGGAAATGGTGCGTCAGGTGAACGGTAGAATGGACGAAATGGTCGAGAACGTGGATAACGTCTCCAGCATTCTGAAAGAGATCGAACAAGCGAGCCTCGAACAGAGTGATGGCGTACAGCAAATCAACATTGCGATCGGTCAGATTGATACCACTACCCAGCAAAATGCGGCGCTGGTTGAAGAGTCGGTTGCCGCGTCTGAAATGCTCAACGAGCAAGCCAGAGTAATGAAAGATTTGGTGAGTGTTTTCAGGGTTCCGGCGAGTGCCTGATCTGTTTCCATAACCTTGTGTCCGCTACCCCTCAGCCAGAAAGCGACTGGCTGAGGGATAAAACACGAAAAACCTAACCGTGGAAGAGAGAAAAACAGGCACCCTGACTCACGCCCAGGCGTAAAAACGGATTCGCCGAACAGCCCCCAACTCAGGCGCGATGACAATCTGCTATCCCCCTATTTAATGTAATAATTGCGAACTGATTGGCGCTTTATATCGCTGCATATAAAGTTTTACCTCATCAATAAATTCACGCTCTGAGATCGTGCTGGCATTAATTTTTTTGGCAATTTCCTGTGAGAAGTCAATAAAACCTCTCACATCGTTTTCATGCCCCACCAGCGCGGCTCTGCCTATATTTTCAAGGGAAAGTTTGAGATTCCATCCTTTATCATTTTTCACTTTTCTTTTTACCGTATTTTTTAAAAAATTCGTCGCCATTGCCTCGGCACTGGCTAATGGCATTTCTATCCCCTCCAATAGAATCATCTCTGGTTTCTTCGGCGCGATATCGGCGGCCTCATCAACAGCGTTGAGCATATTGTCCGACACGGAATGAAGTGCCGCCGCACTTTTTATATGCGCCTCCTGGGCGACGTCAGCAGGTTCTTTAAAATCGCTATGTTTAATTTTTTCTATTGCTTCCTTTTTTTGCTCTTCGGTAAAGACTCTACGCACTCTTTTACGGCGGGTATTGCTGGCCATTGCTGTCAGGCTACTTTCCGTTACGTCATCTGCCTGAGTCAGCGCTTCACTCGTCGAAATTGCCGAAATATCCGCAGCGCTCTCTTCCACCGGAGAAGCGATGAGCGGTGTGGGTTCACTCTTCTCAGAGGGATTTAAGCGCAGTGCTTCCAGCGCCTGGCTCATTTCTTCAGGGCTAAATACTCTGCGTCGTCTGTCGTTTCTTTTACTGTTCTTTATCCCCGTATCGCCAGACATGGACGCTGACGGGCTGGATCCTTGCTCTTCGCCATCCAGCGCTTTCGTCGGCATTAATCCGTCTTTATCACTCAGTGTTACAGGATTATTCCTGACCATTCTGTAGAGATTTAGCCCATCAAGCGTTCCTGCCCGGTCACTGGATAGCCACCGCCCCGCCCACGGCTGGTAGTAGCGGAACCCATAGTAATACAGCCCGGTTGCGTCACGCTCTTTGCCGGAGTACCTAATGGTTTTGTAATTTACTTCGGCCTGGCTGCGCGCCGTCAGGAGAGCCGTTCCACCGTACGGATAGAACTCTTCCATGCTGATGATTTCGCCCTCTCCGCTCAGCTCAAGCTGGCTGCTGCCGACCAGGTTATCGTAGCTGTAGCGTGTCTGGTCGTTCGCGATGTCTGCGGGTTTGCCGCTCTCCCAGTGCAGCACACGCACCTGCGCCCGTCCGGCTTCGCCGACGATAATCACCTGCAGGCTTTCTTCTGCATCGCCGTTTGTGGTACTTCGCAGCTCCAGCCCCGGCAGGTAAACCACTCGCTGCATCTGCGTACTGCCGCTGGTCTTCTGTATGCCGACTTTCAGGATCCGCTGGCTGCCGCCGTCATAGCGGTAGCTTTCCTGATCGTCTGCGCTGTCGTCACGCGTCACCGGGCTCACCTTCTGCAACTCGTTACGCGACGTCCAGACCAGCGGCTGCCCCGCCAGCAGCTGTTTTTGTTGTCCACCAGCCGTGAACAAGGCATCCACATCAGACGGAGTAGTGGTCAGGGTGCTTAGTACTCCCCGGTTACTGCGATCGCTGACGGTAATATCGGTTGTGTAACTGTGGTTCGTTGCGGGTGCGCTGTGGCGTATTTGCGTCAGATTACCGCCATTATCATAGCGATAGGTACGGATAAAACGGGTATATGCTGAGCTGTCTGTCGGAAGGGGAACAATGAAGGACGGTAAGTTGCTGCCCTGCTGATCGGCATTTGCCATCTCGCGTCCGGTGGCGCTAATCAGCTGATACAGGCTATCGTAGCTGTAGGTATTTTCAGGCACGACTTTCTGATTGCGCCAGAAACGGGTCTCTTCCGCATCGTTGCTGATGCTGAGCACGTTGCCCACGGGATCATATTCATAACGCAGATCCTGCAACACTTTCGCACCGGAAACGTGTCCCTCCGGGCGCGCCGTTTTTATTCCAGCCAGGCGCTGTGTCTCCGGTTCATAAAGGTATGTCGTCACCACGCCGTTACCATGTTCCTCACGCCACTTTTGACCCGCCGCGGAGTACGTCAGAGACTTCACGATAATTTGCTCTGTGCCGCCTTTCACTGTCAGCCAACTGCAGGACATCATTCCAGCCACATCGTACGCCATACGTTGCTGGTGACCCGCTGCGTCGGTGGTCGACAAAACTGCCCCGGTGGCATCGGAGGTTGTCAGAGTGATATAGGTTTCCGCCTCCAGCAAGTCGTTCCATGCGGAAGCATCCTGCCCTTGCCAGTTGACCTCCGTGTTCGGGTCGTCCGCATCTTTCAGCAGACGGCGGGTAACAGAGAGAAGCACGCCCGTCAGAGCAACGCTGTCCTGCTGTATCAGACCTGCGGTGTCGTAATAGCTAACACGCAGTCCGGCAAGGTTCTGCGCCTTCTCTGCATCGCTGTTACCGGCATAGACAAAGCGCTCTGCAATGCGGGCAGCTTCGCTGTTGACCTGCTCGGTGATACTTATCGGGCGGCCAGGCAACGAAGCGTCCTCGTACTGCCAGGTGCGGGTTACGGCCTGGTTTCTGTTCTCTGTACCATCGTCAGCGGTGTCAATATTGCTGACTGTCATAAACGGTCGACCCGCAGCATCGTTCAGCGCCACGGACGTTCCGTTATCAACGCCCTGTACACGCAGGACGTTTCCGGTCAGGCCAGTCAGGTAGCTGAAGTTTGCAAGGCCAGTATCGTGCAGGCGCGGGTCAGCGCTCTGCAGCAGGAAACCACGGACATTGTACTGGTGGTGGGTAATACGCTCACGGGTAGTGTCCGGCGAGTCGGGATGGCGATGATACGAGAATTCACGCACGGTCAGGCCACGGTTGTCGAGAACCGTGGCCGTCGGGGTTTTGCTGAATAAAGATGTGCTCATAGGAGTCTCCTGGGGATGGTGTGCAGCCCGTCAGGCTACACAGAGATCATAGGAGACTTGCACTGGAGTGGGTACTTTCAGGGCTGGCTATAAGACAAACAGCTAATCCTCAAAACCGTTACGGTTTCCAGTGACACTCCAGGCCGCAAACCGTCTGGATGAAGCTGCACAGGGCTTGCGCGCCTTCAGCAATAGTTGGAAAGGTGGCCGAATGGTATATACCCTCGCCATCTGCGCCAAACAGATGCTGATATTCCGGCTTAACATCGATGGAAGTGAATCGCCTTAACGTCTCGCGATTGCAACGAATGCGGTAACCATTTTTAAAGCGTTGTAGCATATGCACACCGGTAGTGGTATTACCGGTACTTCTGGCAATATTTAACATCTAAGTATCTCCTCAATACGCGAAAAATAGTAACCCCCACATGACCGAACTTATGATGCTGTGCTATTTCCCTGTATTTTTTGGCAGCAAGTAATCCGGTGTTGTTCGCCGGGTTATTAAGCCAGTGGTTTTAAAATGATATTGATAAGGGCCATCAATATAGAACGGCAACTCAATGATAGCCTTGTGGCTACTGCGCACATCCAGATAAGCAAACAGCTGGTAAATAGTCAGATCAGGGCAGAAAGCACGATTGTCATCACTGCATATCGTACCGTCATAGCGACTGATTCCATCGTCGTCATATTTCGCCGCGATTTCACCGCCTTCTACAGGGAGAGTTAATTGACCCTCTGAAACGTAATACATAATTTTCGGGTCGCTAATCACGCCTGCTTTCTCCTTCTGCATCACCAGAATCGTCGCCTTTGCTTGTTTATAGGGAGACGAAAGCTTTGCGACATCCTCAGACTCCAGCGTATACAGATACGTTTTTTCGCCCCGCATTTCGTCGCTATCTTCTGATACTTTCCATTTACCCGGCATCGCTGTCTCAAGGTAGGCATTTGCGAGCTCATAGTAGGCATTAACCCTGCTATCCGTTTCCTTTATATCTACGCCAGGCTGCATAACATTTTCAAAAGCAGCCAGCAATGGCGCGCTTTTTAATTTGACGACAGGTTCCGACGTACTGGCATCCAGTTTCTTGAGTTCAGGGAGATATTTAGCCCGATATGTATCACGATAAATTGATACGCACTTAGCGTCTTTGGCTACCGCCATTTCATAGTTTTCTAATGCCGTTTTCGTCAGGATCATAAGCTGCTGACTATCGCGAATTTCAACACTATCCACGTCCATCGCTGCCGGACATTTATTTGCTGCGGTTTTAGGTGCTGCACTCGCGTTAAAGCTGGTGCAGGCCGCAAGCAGCATGGCCGATGCGTAGGTTATTTTTTTGATCATGACTCATTCCTGTGTGTATTTATTATCTGTTTGGGTTGCGCCTGTATCTCGCATCGCCAGGCGTTCACGTTTAAATGTTTGCGGCACTTATATGCGCAAAGACCCGATTATTCGCTTGCACTCACAAACCGACACGCAGTGGCTCGCGGTAAGAGAACGGCTCCAATGTGCTTGCATCAGGCATAAATGAGATTTTCCCTACGGAGAACAGTCTATTTTCACCCGCTTTCAGGTACCAGCTTTTGGCGAGACTTTTTAGCTAAATTCTTTGCTACTTCAAAGATTTCCTGAATGTGGCCCGCAGCGCCTCTTGATCAGTGACTGAATTTAGCAATACTGTATATAAATACAGTTAACCGAGTTCATCATCATGCAGTTCATCCCATCGACCGAGAGTGATCACCTCATTCCCCTTCCGCTCTTTGCGGAGCGCGTTCCCTGTGGGTTCCCAAGCCCGGCGCAGGATTATGTCGAGGAGCGGCTTGATTTAAACAAACTGGTCGTAAAACACCCCAGCGCGACTTACTTTGTCAGGGTCAGCGGGGATTCGATGATCGGTGCAGGGATTAGCGATGGTGATTTGCTGGTGGTCGATCGCTCATTGACCGCCGGGCACGGTGACATCGTTGTTGCGGCGGTTGCCGGGGAATTCACAGTGAAGGAGTTACGGACCCGCCCTGTTCTCCAGCTCATTCCGCATAATGTTCAGTATGCGCCGATTGTTTTCCAGGCTGAGGAAGAGTTGCAGATCTTCGGCGTCGTGACATTTACGTTGAAATCAAACCGACATGTTCGCGCTTGTTGATGTGAATAACTTCTACGCCTCCTGTGAGACGCTGTTTCGCCCGGATCTTCAGGGGAAACCTGTCGTTGTTGTATCCAACAATGATGGATGCATTATTTCGCGATCGCGTGAAGCAAAGAATTTGGGCATAGACATGGCTGCGCCTTACTTCAAAATCAAAGATGAGCTTCATCGTCAGCGCGTAACGGTGTTTAGCTCAAATTATGCGCTGTATGCCGACCTCAGCAATCGGGTTATGTCGACGCTCTCTGAAATAACCCCTTCCGTCGAGCTTTATTCCATTGATGAGGCTTTTATCGATCTGTCTGGCGTATCAAACTGTATTTCACTTGAGGCATTCGGCCACCAGATCCGTAATCAGATTTTGAAAAATACCGGGCTGACAACGGGCGTTGGTATTGCACCAACGAAAACCCTCGCCAAGGTGGCCAATTACGCCGCCAAAAGATGGGCCAGCGCCGGTGGTGTTGTGGATATGTCCTCCAGAGAGAGGCAACGTAAGTTACTGTTTCACGTGCCGATACATGAGGTCTGGGGCGTAGGACGCCGCATTAGTAAAAAGCTGGCGTTAATGGGCATTGAAAACGCGCTGCAACTTGCCGACAGCTCAACCTGGGTTATTCGTAAACACTTCAATGTTGTGTTGGAACGTACCGTGCGGGAACTGCGCGGCGAATCATGCCTGGCATTTGATGAGTTTCCACCAACCAAGCAGCAAATTATTTGTAGCCGCTCTTTTGGCAAGCGAATTACTCAGTATTCAGATATGCATCAGGCAATATGCGCCTATGCTGAACGCGCGGCAGAGAAGTTACGCGCTGAACATCAATTCTGCCGATTCATCAGCGTCTTTATTCGTACCAGCCCACATGCGGATAATCGTATTTACTACGGAAACCAGGCATCCGTGACGTTGATGACGCCGACCAATGATACGCGCGACATTATACGTGCAGCGACAAGCTCGCTGGAGCAGATATGGCGGGAGGGACATCGCTATATGAAGGCTGGGGTGATGCTTTCAGATTTTTTCAGCAGCGGCGTTGCCCAGCTCAATCTATTTGATGAAAACCGCCCCCACGCGAACAGCGCGCTGCTGATGGAAACCATTGATCGTTTAAATACCTCAGGAAAAGGAAGCGTCTGGTTTGCAGGACAAGGAATTGAAAAAAACTGGGCGATGAAACGCGAAATGCTTTCCCCCGCCTATACAACACGCTATTCCGACCTGCCTGTCGTGAAATAAAGATCGTACAGAAGCCATAGTCGACCGCGATTTTCATCAACAAATGCGCCGATGGACTGGCGCATTTGTCATATCAGACATGCTTATGCATGGCTGTACTCTTTTACCAGTTGACGCAGATCCAGCTCAGAGGAGTAGTCCACGTCCGGCATTGAGAAACCATTCAGCGCGTAAAATTCGGTGAGATACCCGGCGAAGTCGCCAATGGTTTTAAAGTTTTCGGTGGTGACCCGTTTTCTTAGCAACTCCACTGCTTGCTGGACATCGGGGCGCAGCTCGAAATCATCAAGGCGGATCCGCCGCTCGTCATCCGTGATGACGTTGCCCATTGGCGGGTAAAGGTGGTTCAGCATCAGTCTGTGCATCTGCTCAATGCAGGTTTCATGCAACCGCTTCTGCTTCATTACCTTGTACAACAACGTAATATATAACGGAAACATAGGGATAAACGCGCTGGCTTTGGTCACCAGCGCTTTGCAGACCACCGCATAGGCATGACCATTAATGCGCTGGAGCTGTGCGTCAAGATGATCGGCTGTTGCGTGCAGATGGGCTTTCGCCGCGCCTAACGCGCCCTCTTTATAGAGCGGCCACGTTGATTTCGGGCCAGTATAAGAGTACGCCACCGTTTTGAACCCCTCAGCCAGCACACCAGCAGCCGATAACATATCAATCCAGCGTTGCCAGTCTTCCCCGCCCATGACTTTTACCGTATCGGCAAGTTGTCGTTCGGTCACCGGTTCCAGCGTCTGGTTCACCATCTTGCGGGTTTCCAGGTCAAAACCCGGGCCGGAAAAAGCTTGCCCGCGCACGCCAAGCGTTGAGGTATAGCGCGTGCCATCCGGGCAAATACGCACGCCAGAGGCAACCGAATAGACAAGCAGATCAATGCTGCCGCCAAACTCCTGCTTGATGTACGCAATCACGTCGTTGCGCGTCGTATCGGAAAAAGCATCCGCGATAAAATTTTTCGCGATAAGCCCTTTCTCATGTGCCCGGCGACGAAAAAAAATATTGTTATACCATCCGGCGCTGCCCATACCTTTTTCACCCGGACTTTTTTCAAATGAAACGCCAATCGTATCGGCATCGCCACCAAAGGCCACCGCGATGCGTGAGGCCAGCCCATATCCGGAAGAGGCACCAATCACCAACACCTTGCGCGGACCATAGATTTCCCCATGCGATTCAACATAGTTAATTTGTTTATCAATGCCCAGGCGTAAACCTTCAGGATGGCAGTTCTTAGCCACATTGCCTTGAATAATAAGCTCCATCAGTTCACCTCCTCAGCCAGCGCTTTTTCCAGCGGCGGCAAAACGACGGCTTCACCGACAATAACCTGATCCCCATGCTGATTGGTGCACGTGGTTTTGAGCCGCACCCGGTTTTTTTCACAATTAATCGCGATAACTTCCGCCGTCGCCGTAATCGTATCGCCAATAAATGTTGGCTTAATAAATTTGAGGTCTTGTCCGAGATAAATAGAACCGTTGCCGGGTAATTTATTAGCAATGACCGCAGAGATAAGTCCACTTACCAAAATACCATGAACCACGCGTTGCCCGAATATACTTTCCCGCCCGGCACTCTCATCCAGATGAACGGGGTTGGTATCGCCTGATGCCAATGCAAAATCTGCGACGTCATTATCCGTCAATGTTTTTTTAAACTCTGCACACTGACCAATATGCAAATTGTGGATTGAATTAACCATAAAGCACACGTCCTTTTCAGATATATTTTGAAAGCGTTTAACGGAAGCATTTAGAGAAACAACTAATTGCATCCATATACACCTGCTTTTCCCAATCCCGTCAACCCCCATCGAGTTCTCATTAGCTATAATGAGTAACTTTATATTTATTTTTTCAGATACAGCGCATTTATAAATAAATTCTTAAATTAGTTTTTTTTACTTAAGACAAAATCGCAATGCGGAGCCGGCCTCATGGCGGTTAGTAGAGAAAAAATTGTGTTATCAATAAGATGCTTCCCACACCGTCAAGAAAGATCTACATGCAATCCTTATTAAAAGTTAAGAAAAAGATCATTACCAATTGAGCAATGATGAATGAAAAAACAAACAGACAAAGTCAGAAAATAAGGTTAATTACGAAAAAATAAGAAGCGTTGTAATTCTAAAGCCATCTTTAACAACTTTTAAGTATTGACGCATATCAATACTGCAGAAAGTTCTCTGGGCATTAATAGTTGAATCATTTAAATCAAAAGGTAATACAAATGAAGGACACGGATATTGTCGTTCTTGATTGTGCAAGAACTGCCATCGGCGTGCTTAATGGATCGCTTGCAGAAATTAGCGCGCCTCAATTAGGCGCCACGGTGATTAAAGCGCTTCTGGAAAAAATGGGAATTGCAGCAAAAGAGATCGATGAAGTTATTATCGGCCAGGTTCTTACCGCAGGAAGTGGACAAAATCCGGCGCGCCAAACATTAATTCAGGCAGGGATTCCAACCGATGTTCCGGCGCTGACAATTAATAAAGTGTGTGGTTCGGGGTTAAAGGCGCTGCAACTGGCATGGCAGGCGCTGAAATGTGGTGATGCCGAATTAATTATTGCCGGAGGGCAAGAAAGTATGAGCCAGGCACCGCATGTTTTACCCCATTCACGCAGCGGCATGAAAATGGGTAACTGGCCAATGCTGGACAGCATGGTGAAGGATGGCCTCTGGGATGCTTTTCATGATTATCACATGGGCATCACTGCCGAGAATGTGGCCGAAAAATATGCGATCACACGTGAAGAACAGGATGCTTTCGCCCTTGCGTCACAACACAAAGCGGCGATCACGTTAGAAACGCACCGTTTCGCCAGCGAAATTGTTCCGGTTGACATCACCCGACCTCGTAAAGAGCCCGTCCTGTTTGATACCGATGAATTTCCCCGTCCGCAAACATCGCGTGAAGGCTTAGCCAAACTCCGGCCAGCCTTTAAAGCCGACGGCACCGTCACCGCCGGCAATGCCTCAGGCGTTAACGATGGTGCGGCAATGGTGCTCCTGGCTACGGCGAAAAAAGCGCGTGAGTTGGGGATCGCTCCGCTGGCCAGGATCGTGGCGTTCAGTACTTCAGGCGTCTTGCCAGAAATAATGGGAACCGGCCCCATCACAGCGTCTCGTCATGCGCTCGCCAGGTCGAACTGGCAGGTTGATGAGCTGGATCTTATCGAAGCTAATGAAGCCTTTGCCGCTCAGGCCATCGCCGTCAACCGGGAAATGGGTTGGGATCTCTCCAGAGTGAATGTCAATGGCGGCGCGATTGCGCTCGGCCACCCTATCGGTGCATCAGGCACGCGAATTTTCGTCTCTTTGCTCCATGAAATGCAGCGCAGAAAAAGCAAAAAAGGTCTGGCAACGCTGTGCATCGGCGGTGGCATGGGTATCGCCGTCACCGTCGAAATGGAATAACGCCGCTATTAAAAATGTTATTTAACGTGAGGAAATGATGATGGGTAAAGTTGCGCTTGTGACCGGTGGGATCCGCGGTATTGGTGGAAAAATAAGTCTTCACTTTCTGCTGGAGAATTACCAGGTTATCGCGATTGATACGGATGCGGATCGCCTGAAAGAGTGGGTTGAAATCCAGCAAGCAGCAGGGTTTGCCAAAGCCGATGCTATTCGATGCGACGTCAGCGATTACGCACAGTGTCAGGACGCAGTAGGCACGCTGCTGAAGCAATATGGCCATATTGACGTTCTGGTGAATAACGCGGGTATTACTCGCGATGCCACCTTAAAAAAAATGGATAAATCACAATGGGATGCGGTTATTCAAGTCAACCTGAACAGCATGTTCAATATGACCAAACCCGTTCTGGATAACATGCTGGCAAACCAGCGCGGGCGCATCATTAATATATCGTCGATAAATGGCCAGAAAGGACAGTTTGGCCAGGCTAATTATTCGGCCGCCAAAGCGGGTGTGCATGGTTTCACAAAAGCGCTGGCGCAGGAGGTAGCACGTAAAAATATTACTGTTAATACCATCTCCCCCGGCTACATCAACACCGAAATGATGCAGGCCATCCCCATCGATGTGCTGAAAACTATTGTGGCGCAAATCCCCGTTGGTCGCCTCGGCGAAGCCGATGAAATCGCCGAACTGGTCATGTATCTGTCGAGTGATAAGGCCGGGTTTATTACCGGCTCCAATATCGCCATCAATGGTGGCCAGCATATGTATTAAGGATATGTTAATTACGGGCCTCACCGGCGATACGTCTGGTGAGGCCATATCAGGGACTCAGGATCTTTTATCATGCTAGAAAAATTAAGTTCGTTTGTTGAGCTCGCGCGCAGGAAAAAGCCGAAAATAGTTGCCGTTGCCGCAGCAGAAGATTCTCATGCACTTGAAGCCATTAAATGGATTAGAAATGATGGACTGGCAGAGGCTATTCTGATTGGTTGCCGGAATAAAATAACCTCGCTCGCCGAAAATCTGAAATTTGATATCAGCCATATCGAAATAATAGATATTCCAGATAAAACTGAAGCCTGCAAAGAGGCGGTGCGAGTCGTCAAATCCGGGCAAGCGCATATTTTAATGAAAGGACTGGTCGATAGCGCCATTTATCTGCGAGCGATTTTAAATAAAGAGACTGGCATTGCGGCATCACGGCTTGTCACGCAATTAGCCTTTATCGAAAGCCCGCATTATCACAAGCTGTTTGCGATAACTGATGCCGGTATTACCATTACACCTGACCAGCAAGATAAAGCCACGATGATTGCTCAGTCGGTTAATGTCCTGCATCAGGTTGGGATCGCAGTGCCCAAAGTCGCGCTGATTGCCGCAGTTGAGCATCTTACGCCAGCAATCGCCGCTACCGTGGATGCCGCGGCGCTGAGCGGCATCACTTACGATAACTGTATTGTTGAAGGTCCGCTGTCCATCGATTTGGCTTTTAATAAAGCATCCTGTCGACATAAAGGGTTGCATTCCCAGGTTGGCGGCGATATTGACCTGGCCATCCTTCCGGATATCAACAGCGCCAATGTCTTTTATAAAACGGTGATGCAGCTTGGCGGAGCATTGAGCGCAAGCACACTGACGGGAACAGCAAAACCAGTGGTATTTACCTCGCGATCAGACACCGCTAAAACAAAATATTTTGCTATTGCTTGTGCGATATCTCAATGCAAGGACTGACTATGTATATTTTGGTGATAAATCCAGGCTCAACGTCTACGAAAATTGCGGTATATAACAACCGCACGCAACTTATTTACCGCCCATTTAATCATAATGAAAAAGAGATGGCGGCTTTTTCCACGATTCTGGATCAAAAAGCCTTTCGCAAACAGATTATTCTCGACGTATTGCAGGAGCATGGTTTTCGCTTAAATGACATTGATATATTTATCGGCCGCGGTGGTCTGGTTCGTCATTTGCAAAGCGGCGTTTATCGTATAAATGATGATTATATTCACGATGCCAGTGTCGGTCTGAACGGTGAACATGCTTCTAATCTGGGAGCCATATTGGCCTGGGAACTCGCGCGGGTGGTAAATAAAGAAGAGATGGCTTATACCGTTGATCCTGTCGTCGTCGACGAATATGACCCGATAGCAAAAATATCCGGAATACCGGATATTTCACGCGTTGGCGCTTTTCACGCGCTGAATCAAAAGGCAGTCGCGCATCGTTATGCCACGGAAACAAACCGCCCCTATTCCACGCTTAAATTGATCGTTGCTCATTTAGGTGGCGGTATCAGCGTGGGTGCTCACCGCAATGGCCGTATTGTGGATGTGAATTCAGCCATGGGCGGCGATGGGCCATTCTCGCCAGAACGCGCAGGCCGCCTGCCCAGCTATGAATTATTAAAACTGTGCTTTTCAGGGCAGTACACATATGCGCAATTGAAGAAAAAGTTGATTGGCGAAGGCGGCGTCTATGGTTATCTCGGCACCAAGGATATCCGCGACGTTGAACAACAGATTATGGATGGGAATAAAAAGGCGCGGGACATTCTGGAAGCGATGGCCTATCAAATAGCCAAAGAGATCGCCTCGTGCGCCGCCGTACTGGAGGGATGGGTCGATGCCATCATCATTACCGGCGGCATTGCCTATAACAGAAGAATTGTCGAACTCATTCGTCAGCGCATCAGTTTTATTACACCTGAAATCGTCGTTTATCCTGGTGAGGATGAAATGTTCGCGCTGGCCGATGGGGTGCTGGCAGCGATGGAAGGTCAAAGAGAGTTAGTTGAATACTGAAGAGGTATAAATGATGGGTAAAAAGAATATTGCATTGTTTCCAAATCAAATCACCGTGACAAAACCTAATGGCAGTGTATGCCTGAACAGCAATTTCAACGATGGGCGGGATGATATTTCAATTGAGCTGAATAGTACGGAGACAGAACATCTTTCAAGCGCGCTGGGTACCCGGCAAAATGAAATCCTTATTGCGGCCGAATATGCGGATTAAAAAAATAACGGGAACCTGACCGGTTCCCGCCTTTTATTTACCATTCACAAGCTAATTTCCAGTCACCACTGCGTTCTTCAACGGCTGCGTTTTGCATGCCGTTCCCAGTTATCCTGCTTCGCCTGCTCAGACTTGCGAAGCGCGACATAGCAAGCACCACTTCCGCCATGGTGCGGCAACGCGGTACAAAACGCCTGAACCTCATCAAATTCAGGCAACCAGCGCGCCAGATAACTCCGAATGATATTCGCATGCGAACCGTCTTCACGCGCTTTACCATGAATGATAAGCACATTGCGTAGCCCATCCTGGCGCGCATGATAGATAAAACGGAACACCCTTTGTCGGCACTGCTCTACCGGCAGGCGCAGTAAGTTCAGGCTTGCCTGTTGGCCGTATTTCCCCTGGCGTAATTTATCAAGCACCCCTTGTTGCAGGCCTTCTCGTTTGAACTCCAGTGGTGAACCAAGCGGAACAATATCCAGAAACCCGGTGGTCAGAAAGTTGTCGAGTTGCAGCATGTCGACGCGTTGTAACGTGCGTGAATTGTGGCTCGGTTGCCAGTGCACATCGGCACTGCGCTTCAGGGGTTGGACATCTTCCATGGCGTCAAGGAAAAGCGATTTGTCGTCAGGGTTCATAGGGCAATCCTCCAGCTACTTCTGCCCCCGTACTATAGCTGGCAGGGCCTGAGCTCACAATGATGGGTGCCAAATTGGCTTTTGCACATGAAAAAGGAATAACGGTCGGTTCTCCTGGACGATATTCCAATAACATCACTCTTAGTAATGTTATGAAAATCTAAGCTTAAGAAAAATTAATATTCTGAGTTTCAGTTAAAATATCGTGAAATCAATCACCAATTCTTACTGGAAATATTATGCAGGAACGCTATAACTATATTTACCGCGCAAGGATGAAAATGCATAAAATAACGAACGGATGCGCTGCTGTGTGTACTGTAGAGCCTGACGGATGTCGGCAGGCTCTATTTTTTTATTCGCGAAACAAGTGCAATATATCATCTATTAAATAATGCATACTTCGCTGGCTATTATTTCACCAGCTTATTTCTTTGCTCAGAATATAGGCCCTTTTGGGGTATAGCGGCATCGCTGTACGTTTGATAAATTGACGCCGTTGCCCACTGAAAGGATGCCAGATGCTGACTTTGCTTGAAGATAATATTTCCACGCCGCTTGGCCCGCTGTGGATACTGTGTGACGAACAATTCCAACTTCGCGCGGTTGAATGGGAAGAACACAGCGATCGGATGGTTGAATTACTGAATATCCACTATCGCCGGGAGGGTTACCAGCGAGTGGCGGCGCATAATCCGGGCGGATTAAGCCAAAAATTGCAGGATTATTTTGACGGCGATCTGGCCGTGATTGAAACACTGCCGACGGCAACTGGCGGCACGCCTTTTCAGCGTGAAGTATGGCAAGCGCTACGCACCATTCCCTGTGGTCAGGTGATGCACTATGGTCAGTTGGCGGGAAAACTGGGACGCACAGGTGCAGCGCGCGCTGTTGGCGCAGCGAATGGTTCCAATCCGGTGAGTATTGTCGTGCCTTGCCATCGTGTTATCGGCAGTAACGGCACGATGACGGGATATGCGGGCGGCGTGCAGCGAAAAGAGTGGTTGCTACGCCATGAAGGGTATCTTCTATTGTGAGAAAAAACGCATATTTAGCGTTCTTTTCCCCCTCTTTTGTGGTAAAGGCCTTAGCGAAATGATGGAATTTCAAAGAGATGGTGCAATGTCATCTCTTTTCATTTCTGCCTCCCGTTTTATTAATCGTGAATTGACGTTTTACCAGGCTTACGCGCCCAGCAAAAAGATGTTAAAATTGACCAATATCAATTACGGCGTTGAGCAGACCTATGATCCCGGAAAAGCGAATTATACGACGCATTCAGTCTGGCGGTTGCGCAATCCATTGCCAGGATTGCAGCATTAGCCAGCTTTGCATCCCCTTTACTCTGAATGAACATGAGCTGGATCAGCTCGATAACATCATTGAGCGTAAAAAGCCCATCCAGAAAGGTCAGACCTTGTTCAAAGCCGGGGATGAATTGAAATCGCTCTACGCTATCCGTTCCGGTACGATCAAAAGCTACACCATTACCGAACAGGGCGACGAGCAGATCACCGGTTTCCATCTGGCGGGTGATTTGGTGGGCTTTGATGCCATTGGTACCGGCCATCATCCGAGCTTCGCGCAGGCGCTTGAAACATCGATGGTTTGTGAAATCCCGTTTGAAACGCTGGATGACCTCTCGGGTAAAATGCCCAATCTGCGTCAGCAGATGATGCGTCTGATGAGCGGCGAGATCAAAGGCGACCAGGATATGATCCTGCTGTTATCGAAGAAAAATGCAGAAGAGCGCCTGGCTGCGTTTATTTATAACCTCTCCCGCCGTTTTGCACAGCGCGGTTTCTCCCCGCGTGAATTCCGCCTGACGATGACGCGTGGCGATATCGGCAACTATCTGGGCCTGACCGTGGAAACCATCAGCCGTTTGCTGGGGCGTTTCCAGAAGAGCGGAATGCTGGCGGTGAAAGGGAAATATATCACCATTGAAAATAGCGACATGCTGGCGCAACTGGCCGGCCATGCACGCAACGTTGCCTGAGTTTTTCCCCGCTTGATATCACCTTTGCCAGGTAATTAAATTTATCTGATTTATTGATCTGGCGAAGGCTTTCCCCTGTTTCATTCAGCACTTATGGGTTATCTTTTACTGACAGACTGTGGTGACAGATGTAAGGAGACCCTGTATGGCTAAGTATCAGAATATGTTGGTCGCCATCGATCCCAATCAGGACGATCAGCCAGCGTTACGACGTGCTGTGTATTTGCATCAACGGATTGGCGGCCGCATTAAAGCGTTTTTGCCGATTTATGACTTCTCTTACGAAATGACCACCCTTCTGTCCCCTGACGAACGTACCGCAATGCGCCAGGGCGTCATCAGCCAGCGTACCGCGTGGATCCGTGAGCAGGCGAAATACTATATTGACGCGGGTGTGCCAATCGAAATCAAAGTGGTCTGGCACAATCGTCCCTTCGAAGCCATCATTCAGGAAATTCTGGCGGGTGGACACGATTTACTGCTGAAGATGACCCACCAGCATGACAAACTGGAATCCGTTATTTTTACTCCAACCGACTGGCATCTGCTCCGTAAATGCCCGTGCCCGGTGTGGATGGTGAAAGACCAACCATGGCCTGAAGCCGGACGTGCCGTTGTCGCAGTCAATCTCGCCAGCGAGGAGATTTACCACAACTCGCTGAATGAAAAACTGGTCAAAGAGACGCTGCATCTGGCCGAACAGGTTAACCATACCGAAGTTCATCTGGTTGGCGCTTACCCGGTGACGCCTATCAACATCGCGATTGAACTGCCGGAGTTTGATCCCAGCGTATACAACGACGCGATTCGCGGTCAGCACTTGCTGGCGATGAAAGCGTTACGGCAGAAATTTGGCATCGATGAAAAACTCACACATGTGGAGAAAGGGTTACCCGAAGAGGTGATCCCGGATCTGGCTGAGCACCTGCAAGCAGGGATTGTTGTGCTTGGCACCATCGGGCGAACCGGGATCTCCGCCGCCTTCCTTGGTAACACTGCCGAGCAAGTTATTGATCATCTGCGTTGCGACCTGCTGGTCATTAAACCCGATGAGTACCAGACGCCCGTCGAGCTGGACGACGAAGAAGACGACTAAACAAGCAACCCGCCGCGAGGCGGGTTTTTTTATACAGCCGTTTGTTCCCTTTGTGGTTCTGCGGGCGACGTTTCGACAGCCACTCCCCCTTTCACCACTACGCACGGCAGTGCCAGTTCAATCCCCTCTGCAGCCAGATGCTCCATGATGCGGATATTGATTTCTTGTTGAATATCCATGTAGGTGTTGTAGTCCGCCGAATTGACGATATGCACCACTTCAAAATTCAGCCGATCGGTACCAAACCCCAGGAAATGGGCGCGGTCAAAGCGCGTGTTGCCAACATCAGTGATGATGGCGCGTACCATTTCACCCACTTTACGCAGCTTCTCCGGCGGCGTAGTGAGCGCCAGACCAAAGGTGAAGACGATGCGCCGGGTCTGCATACGTTTGTAGTTATGTAGCGTTTGTTGAAGCAAGATGGCGTTACCGCAAACAATCTGCTCCCCGCTCAGGCTACGAATACGCGTCGTCTTCAGGCCAATATGCTCAATAGTGCCAGCAACGTCGCCGAAAACGACGAAGTCACCGATCTCAAAAGGTTTATCAAAGCCGATAGAAAGCGAGGCGAAAACATCGCTGAGAATGGTTTGCACCGCCAGCGCAATGGCGATACCGCCCACGCCAAGGCTGGCGACCAGCGCGGTAATGTTGACCCCGACATTCGCCAGAATCGATAACAACATCATCGTCCAGAGCATCATGCGCAGCAGCAGACCGGCAATCACCATGGTGACCGGGTTTTTACTGGTATTGGGCGAGAACATCAAGTGACGCATCCACGACACCACGCCCTGATCAAGCCAGAGGGCGATTTGAACCGCCAGCACTAAAAACCAGGCGTGCCCGAGTGTGGTAAACAGGTGATTGGGGAGATCGACAAACCGCAGGCTGAAGAGTAACGCCGCCACAAAGAGCAGGAATTTGCTGGTGCGCCTGAGCATATCCACCACAACATGCTGCAGCCTGCCGACGCCCTCCTGCTTTTCACTCCAGTTACGCGCGCCTTTCAGCACCATATTCAGTAAGTAGGTGAACAGCCAGTAGACAACCAGCGTAACGATAACCACCGTGGCAAGACCAATCCAGAATGATGGCAACATCAATATGGATATGAAGTCAAAACGTGACAAAAACGTCATCCTTCCTCCTCATAAAAAACATGAAGATAAAAGTATAGACACACTGCTTTCGCCAATGCAGACCAAAAAAAACCGCTCCGAAGAGCGGTTTTTCAATCGATACGCATTACAGCGCTTTGAGGATAGCGTCAACGCTGGCTTTGGCATCGCCAAACAACATCTGCGTGTTCTCTTTAAAGAACAAGGGGTTTTGCACGCCCGCGTAACCGGTGTTCATGGAACGTTTGAACACAATCACGTTCTGCGCTTTCCACACTTCCAGCACCGGCATACCTGCGATCGGGCTCTTCGGATCATCCTGCGCCGCCGGGTTAACCGTGTCGTTCGCACCAATAACCAGCACGGTGTCGGTGTCGGCGAAATCATCGTTGATTTCGTCCATTTCCAGCACGATGTCGTAAGGCACTTTCGCTTCTGCCAGCAGTACGTTCATATGGCCCGGTAAACGTCCGGCAACCGGGTGAATACCGAAACGCACCTTCACGCCGCGCGCGCGCAGTTTTTCGGTGATTTCCGCCACCGGATATTGCGCCTGCGCCACCGCCATGCCGTAGCCTGGGGTGATGATGACCGAATGCGAGTTTTTCAGCAGCTCGGCGGTCTCTTCGGCATTGATTTCACGGTGCTCGCCCGCTTCTTCATCGCTACCGGTTGAGGAACCATCAGTACCAAAACCACCGGCAATCACGCTGATAAAGGAGCGGTTCATCGCCTTACACATAATGTAAGAGAGGATCGCACCGGAAGAGCCGACCAGCGCACCGGTAACGATCAGCAGGTCGTTGCTGAGCATAAAGCCCGCCGCCGCCGCCGCCCAACCGGAATAGGAGTTCAGCATGGAAACCACTACCGGCATATCCGCACCACCGATAGAGGCCACCAGATGCCAGCCAAACACCAGCGCAATCATCGTCATGATCAACAGCGCCAACACTTGCAGACCAACACTTTCAGCGCGTACAAACACCAGCAGCAACACGAAGGAAACCACTAATGCAGCCAGATTCAATTTGTGGCGATGCGGCAGCATCAGCGGCTTCGAGGAGATCTTCCCGCGCAGTTTACCGAAAGCGACGATAGAACCCGTGAAGGTCACCGCACCAATGAAGATGCCGAGGAACACTTCCGTCAGGTGAATATTCACCAGCACCGGATCCAGTCCCACTTCGTGGTCAAGATAGCTGTTAAAACCGACCAATACCGCAGCCAGGCCGACAAAGCTGTGCAGTACCGCCACCAGCTCTGGCATTTCGGTCATTTCAACTTTCTTCGCCAGGCGAATACCAATCGCGCCGCCGATAATCATCGCCACTAAAATCCAGGCGACATTCCCGGTGTCCGGGCCAAAGATGGTTGCAATTAGTGCAATCGCCATCCCGGCGATACCAAAGTTATTCCCCTGCTGAGACGTTTCGTGTTTAGAAAGCCCCGCCAGACTGAAAATAAACAGGATCGCGGCAACAATGTATGCAGCTGTAACTAATCCTCCAGACATCTGTTACCCCTTAGTTCTTCCGGAACATTTTCAGCATGCGCTGAGTGACGGTGAAACCACCAAAAATATTAATGCTGGCAATCAGTACCGCAATAAAACTCAAGAAGCTGACCCAGCCGCCGTGACCAATCTGCAAAAGCGCACCAACAACGATAATGCCGGAAATCGCGTTAGTCACCGACATCAGCGGCGTGTGCAGTGCATGCGAGACGTTCCACACCACGTAATAACCCACCACGCAAGCCAGTGCGAAGACGGTAAAGTGGCCGAGGAACTCTTTCGGTGCAACATCGGCGAGCCAGCCAAACAGGATGATCGCCAGAGCCATAAAGGCATATTTCCGCCACGGCGAAGCCGGTTTGGCCTCTTCTTTTGGTGCAGCGGCAGCTTTTGGCGCAGCCTGCGGTTGTGCAGAAACCTGAATCGGCGGTGCCGGCCAGGTGACTTCACCGTCGCGAACCACGGTCACCCCGCGAACCACAACGTCATCAAAATCGACAACCACATTGCCGTCTTTCTCAACGCACAGCAATTTCAGCAGGTTGACAAGGTTGGTGCCGTAAAGCTGGGAAGACTGCGTGGGCAAACGGCCAGGCAAATCGGTATAACCGATCACTTTCACGCCATTGGCGGTGGTGCTGACCTCGTTCGGTACCGTGTATTCGCAGTTACCGCCGTTTTGCGCGGCAAGGTCAACAATCACGCTGCCCGGCTTCATGGAATCCACCATTTCACGGGTGATCAGCTTCGGTGCGGGTTTCCCCGGAATAAGCGCCGTGGTGACAATGATGTCGACATCTTTCGCCTGGGCTGCGAAGAGGTCCATTTCTGCTTTGATAAAGGCTTCGGACATCACTTTCGCGTAACCGTCGCCGCTGCCCGCTTCTTCCTGGAAATCCAGCTCCAGGAACTCGGCGCCCATACTCTGCACCTGCTCTTTGACTTCAGGACGCGTATCGAACGCACGCACAATGGCCCCAAGACTGTTGGCCGCGCCAATCGCTGCCAGACCGGCAACACCCGCGCCAATCACCATCACCTTCGCCGGTGGCACTTTACCTGCCGCCGTGATCTGCCCGGTAAAGAAACGGCCGAATTCATGCGCCGCTTCAACAATCGCACGATAGCCCGCAATATTGGCCATTGAGCTCAACGCATCCAGCGACTGGGCGCGGGAGATGCGCGGCACGGAATCCATTGCCATCACAGTAATGTTGCGCGCGGCCAGCTTCTCCATTAATGCCGGATTTTGCGCAGGCCAGATAAAACTCACCAGTGTCGTGCCCGGACTAAGCAGCGCGATCTCTTCGTCATCCGGCGCGTTAACTTTGAGGATAACGTCTGAATGCCAGACGTTGCTCCCATCGACAATCGTCGCCCCAGCCTGGACGAACGCATCGTCGTCAAAACTTGCCAGCTTGCCCGCGCCGCTTTCAATCGCGACGGTAAAACCCAGTTTAAGCAGTTGCTCGACCGTTTTCGGCGTCGCTGCAACGCGGGTTTCATTGGCCAACCGTTCTTTAGGTACACCAATACGCATAGTTTTCCCTTCCATCGGTTTTAGATGATGGTTTGTCAGTGGTTCCGGCGCGGTTATTTACTCAACGCTGCGGAAAATAAAACAGTAACAAACTTTCTATAACCTACTGAAAATAACGCCTGTGATCCACAGCCGGAAAAGAGAAATTATGCATTTATCCGTGAAAATTAACTGTTAGAGGCCGCAGGCAAGGTTATTTGCCTTAAATTCCCGCATACAGGCCGATATTCCGCTCAAGCGAAGCGGCAAAACACGATTAATCTCCAGTGAAGATTCGCTTTTTAACAATGTATTAACTTAAAAAAGTCATAACCTTTATCGGTTTTGCTGGTCAAGCGTCTGTTTTTTCAACATATCACTAAAGGTTATCGTTATTTCCCCCTCAGCCGCACAGTCAGTGAAAAATGACGCAGACAGTCGCGCTGTTTAAATGCAATAATCACCGACGTTTTCCCAACAACAACACCAGTTTATGGTTTGCGCAAGGCGAAGGATTATTTTTATGAAGCTTAAGTACACCCTCCTGGCGTCAGCACTTCTCTCGGCAACGGCATTTACCGCCAACGCAGCGACAGAGTTAACACCGGAGCAAGCGGCAGCGGTAAAACCTTACGATCGCATCGTGATCACCGGCCGTTTTAATGCCATTGGCGACGTCGTTAACGCAGCATCCAAACGCGCGGATAAAGAAGGTGCCGCATCATTTTACGTTGTTGATAGCTCCGACGCGGGCAACAGCGGCAACCAGCGCGCGACGATTGATTTATACAAGGCTGACGCAGCAAAAGCGGAGCGCCCTGCTTTCCGTGTTATTAACGGCGTGACGGAGCTACCGAAAGATCAAGCGATTGCGCTTCAGCCGTACGATACGGTGACCGTTCAGGGTTTCTTCCGCACCCAGCCGGAAGTGAACGACGCCATTACTAAAGCCGCTAAAGAGAAAGGCGCAGCCTCTTTCTTTATTGTTCGTCAGGTTGATGCAAACCAGGGCGGCAACCAGATAATCACAGCCTTTATTTATAAAGCCGACGCGAAAAAACGCGTTATCCAGAGCGCGGATGCTATCCCGCGTGACTCGGATGCGGGCCGCGCCGCGCTGGCAAAAGGCGGTGAAGAAGCGAAAAAAGTTGAAATCCCAGGCGTCGCCAGCGATGCGACCGCAGGCGTCGGTGTAGGTCGTTTCTTCGAAACCCAATCCTCTTCCGGCGGTCGTTACAGTGTCACTCTGCCTGACGGCACGAAGGTTGAAGAGGTGAATAAAATCACCGCGGCCCAGATGGTGCCTTTCGACAGCATTAAGTTCACCGGCAACTATGGCAACATGACCGAGATCTCTTACCAGGTCGCCAAACGTGCCGCGCAGAAAGGTGCTAAGTACTATCACATCACCCGCCAGTGGTCAGAAAGCGGCAACAACATGACCATCAGCGCCGATCTGTATAAATAGTCTGCATTATGCATCAGGCGGCTACGGCCGCCTTTTTTATTTTTTACCCTTTTTCGTGAAATTGTCGCCCCACCTCATTGCATGGCTCGTCGACTCTCCGTAAAATCCCGCGCCTTAGTGATATCCACCATATTTATGCGCCACGGCAAAATAATTATTCTGGATTAGTTGCTTTTTTGACAGGATAACCATGGAAAAGAAACTTGGCCTTAGCGCTTTAACTGCGCTGGTTTTAAGCTCAATGCTAGGCGCAGGCGTTTTCAGCCTGCCGCAAAATATGGCGGAAGTTGCCAGCCCGGCAGCGCTGATCATTGGCTGGATAATCACTGGTGCAGGAATTTTATTGCTCGCCTTTGCCATGTTGATCCTGACCCGCATTCGCCCGGATCTGGATGGCGGCATATTTACCTACGCCCGCGAAGGTTTTGGTGAGCTGATTGGCTTTTGTTCGGCCTGGGGCTACTGGCTGTGCGCGGTTATCGCCAACGTCTCTTATCTGGTTATCGTCTTTTCCGCGCTGAGTTTCTTTACCGATACACCATCGTTGCGCTTGTTTGGCGATGGCAACACCTGGCAATCGATTGTTGGCGCATCCGTGTTATTGTGGATTGTGCATGCGCTGGTTCTGCGCGGCGTACAAACCGCTGCGAGTATCAACCTGGCAGCGACGCTGGCGAAACTGGTGCCGCTCGGGCTGTTTGTTGTGCTGGCGGCGCTGGCGTTTAACCTCGACAAGTTCCGTCTTGATTTCAGCGGCATCGCGCTGGGTGTTCCGGTGTGGGAACAGGTTAAAAACACCATGCTGATTACCCTGTGGGTATTTATTGGTGTCGAGGGCGCGGTTGTGGTCTCCGCCCGGGCGCGCAATAAGCACGATGTCGGCCGCGCCACACTGCTCGCCGTGCTGGCGGCACTAACCGTCTACCTGCTGGTTACCTTGCTTTCGCTCGGCGTTGTTCCCCGCCCGGAACTGGCGGAAATGCGCAACCCATCAATGGCCGGTCTGATGGTGAAACTGCTGGGTAGCTGGGGCGACGTCGTTATCGCTGTGGGTTTAATTGTTTCAGTCTGCGGCGCGTACCTGAGCTGGACGATTATGGCAGCGGAAGTGCCGTTACTGGCAGCAACCCATAAAGCGTTCCCGAAGATCTTCGCACGGCAGAATAAAAACAACGCACCGGCTGCCTCTTTGTGGCTGACCAATATCAGCGTACAGGTTTGCCTGGTACTTATCTGGCTCACCGGTTCGGATTACAACACGCTGCTGACCATCGCGTCAGAGATGATTCTGGTGCCCTATTTCCTCGTCGGCGCGTTCCTGTTGAAGATCGCGCAGCGTCCTTTGCACCAGGCGGTGGCAATCGGCGCTTGTCTGTATGGTTTATGGCTATTGTATGCATCCGGTCCGATGCATTTATTACTGTCGGTGGTGCTCTATGCTCCGGGTCTGCTGGTGTTTATGTACGCCCGTCACACGCATGAGATGACGGAGATGCTCAAGCAACATGAAAAAGCGCTGATTGGCGCATTGCTAATCGCCGCCGTTCCAGCCACCTGGATGCTGATGCGCTAGTGCAGCCGGCTCCAGCAGTAAATTAACAGCCAGGCGCTGAGGCTCCAGCAGATTACCGCACAGCCCAGCGCCGGCCAGACCCGCATAAAACCGGTGAAATACCAGAGCGACAGCAAATAGATAAAATAGGGAATAATGGCCCACATGCCGAACACGATCGTGGTGCGCAGCGCCTCAACTCCACGCTCGGTGGCGACAATATAGTGCGCAATCAGCGCGAAAGTCGGAAATAACGGGATTAACCCGGCAATATAGTAATTTTTTGTTTTGGCTAACAGACCAATCAACAGTACTACCAGCGCCCCGATAGCCGCTTTAATCACCAACCCCATGATTTTACCTTTATCACTGCAACAACAACGACCTACAGCATAACGGAAGCCTCTTCGTTTAGAAAAGATTAATGGCAGCTTATAGCAAGGCGGTGTATGTTGACGTTTTTGAACAATCGCGATGGCTTATGAATAAGATCGTTTTTGTGGAAGATGACCCGGAAGTGGGCGCACTGATTGCCGCTTATCTGGGCAAACACGATATGGACGTCATTGTCGAACCCCGAGGTGATCGTGCCGAAGAGGTGATCGCCCGCGAAAAACCCGAACTGGTACTGCTGGATATCATGCTGCCCGGTAAAGATGGCATGACTTTGTGCCGTGACCTGCGTAACCAGTGGAACGGCCCGATTGTGCTGCTCACCTCGCTGGACAGTGATATGAACCATATTCTTTCACTGGAGATGGGTGCCAACGATTATATTCTCAAAACCACGCCGCCCGCCGTATTGCTGGCGCGCCTGCGTTTGCATTTGCGCCAGCGCAGCAGTGCGAATACCGTCGCCGAACCCGCAACTCCCTCGCTGAAACAGCATAAGACGATCAGCTTCGGCACCTTGTCTATCGATCCCGTTAACCGCCAGGTACTGCTGGCCGGGCAACAAGTCGCCCTCTCTACTGCCGATTTTGAATTGTTGTGGGAATTAGCGACTCATGCCGGGCAGATTATGGACAGGGATGCGCTGCTGAAAAACTTACGTGGTGTAAGTTACGATGGCATGGATCGCAGTGTTGATGTGGCGATTTCCCGTCTGCGTAAAAAATTGCTCGACAGCGCAACGGAACCCTACCGAATTAAAACCGTCCGCAACAAAGGCTATCTGTTTGCCCCGCATGCGTGGGACAACTAAAACGCACAACCAGGTGTCGCTATGAAAAAGCTGTTCGTCCAGTTTTACCTTTTGCTGTTCGTCTGCTTTCTGGTCATGACGATGCTGGTGGGTCTGGTTTATAAATTCACCGCCGAGCGCGCTGGCCGCCAGTCCCTTGACGATTTGATGAAAAGCTCGCTGTACCTGATGCGTAGCGAGCTGCGCGAGATCCCGCCCAATCAATGGGCCAGGACCCTGAAGGAACTGGATCTCAATCTGTCGTTTAATCTGCGCATTGAACCGATGAGCAAATACACGCTGGAACCGCGCCCGGCGCAACGGCTGCGTGAAGGCGATATTGTAGCGCTCGATTCGGAATACACATTCATCCAACGCATTCCCCGCAGCCACTATGTTTTGGCGGTCGGCCCGGTGCCGTATCTTTTTTTTCTGCATGAAACGCGGCTGCTGGATATGGGCTTGATGGCGCTGATTGCTATCTCTCTCGCCTTTCCGGTATTTATCTGGATGCGCCCGCACTGGCAAGAGATGTTACGGCTTGAATCGGCAGCACAACGCTTCGGCGAGGGGCATTTAGAAGAGCGCATTCATTTTGACAGCGCCTCGAGTTTTGAGCGGCTCGGTATCGCCTTTAACCAGATGGCGGACAATATCAACGCACTGATCGCCAGTAAAAAGCACCTTATAGACGGCATAGCCCACGAACTGCGCACGCCGTTGGTCAGGCTGCGTTACCGGCTGGAGATGAGTGAAAACCTCAGCGAAACCGAGCACGCGGCATTAAATCGCGATATCGGGCAATTGGAGGCGTTGATTGAAGAATTGCTGACGTACGCCCGTCTCGATCGCCCGCAAACCGAGTTGAAACTCACCTCGCCTGATCTGCCAGCATGGTTCAGCAGCTACCTTGACGATGCGCGCAGCATGAACCCGCAGCACACCTTTTTGCTGACAACAACGCCCGGTGAAGATTACGGCGCGCTGGATATGCGCCTGATGGAGCGTGTTCTGGATAATCTGCTGAACAACGCCCTGCGTTACAGCCAGCAAACGGTAAAAGTCACCTTACAACGCGAAGGCTCACAAGCCTGCATGATCGTTGAAGATGATGGTCCCGGCATTGCGCCCGAAGAGCGCGAACGGGTGTTTGAGCCCTTTGTTCGCCTCGATCCCAGCCGCGACCGCGCGACCGGCGGCTGTGGCCTGGGCCTGGCGATTGTGTATTCCATCGCACAGGCCTTCGGCGGGGAAGTCAGTTGCGGCCAGAGCGAACTGGGCGGCGCGAAATTTTCTTTCCACTGGCCGATTTACCACAACATTGTTTTGCCCTCCTGACCATTAACTGCACAGTGGCCGAATCCCGGCGATTGTGCTACAACTATAAGTATGTTGTAACTAATTGGGTGCAAAATGGCTGCCTTAGATTTGATCGAACGCCTCAACACGACCTTCAGGCAACTGGAACATGAACTGGCTGCGCTAAAAACCGAGCTCGCGGCCTGCCGGTTAATGGCCGCTCGCGTATTTAGCCTGCCAGATGTTCCCAAAGGCGCGGAACACAACCCGCTTACCGCGATTCATGTCGAGCAACATCTTGGTCAGCAGGCGGCAGAACTTGCCCATAATCATTACACCCATTTATTTATTCAACAGCAGTCGGAAAACCGCAGCAGTAAAGCCGCCGTGCGGCTGCCAGGCGTTATCTGCTATCAGGCGAGTGACGCCACGCTTAGCGCGCTGACTGAACGCATCAGCACAGTGAACGCACTGAAATTAACCTTTGAGCGGATAGTCACCCAGGAATCGGGACTGGCCCCCGCTGCCCGGTTTGAATGGGTACACCGCCATCTGCCGGGGCTTATCACCTTAAATGCTTACCGGACACTGATGGCCATTCGCGCTCCGGCGACGATCCGTTTTGGCTGGGCGAATAAGCATATTATTAAAAACCTCACCCGCGATGAAGTGCTGGCGCAACTGGAAAAAAGCCTGAAATCTCCGCGTGCCGTCTCTGCGTGGACGCGTGAAGAGTGGCTGGGACGCATTGAGCAGGAGTACAACAATATTGCCGCCCTGCCAAAACAGGCACGGCTGAAAATCAAGCGCCCGGTGAAAGTGCAGCCCATTGCCCGAGTCTGGTATGCCAATTCACAAAAGCAGGTGCAATATGCCTGCCCGACACCGCTTATCACACTGATTTCAGAAGAGAATGGCGGAACCGTCCCGGATATTGGCGAGCTACTGGATTACAACGCGGACACGGTTCAACACCGCTATAAACCGCAGGCGCAGCCGCTGACGCTGATCATCCCGCGGCTGCACCTGTATCTGGCGGGTTAAGCCTGTTTTAAACTGCCAACCATCGATTCCGGACGCACCCAGCTGTCAAACTCGGCTTCCGTCAGGTAGCCGAGCGCCAGCGCGGAGGCTTTCAGCGTCAGCCCCTCTTTGTGCGCCTTTTTGGCAATTTCCGCCGCTTTGTCGTAGCCGATATGGGTATTCAGTGCTGTCACTAACATCAAAGACTCATTCAGCAGTTGATCAATACGCTCGCGGTTGGGTTCAATCCCCACGGCGCAATGTTCGTTAAAGCTCTCCATCCCGTCCGCCAGCAGACGTACCGATTGCAGGAAGTTGTGGATTACCATCGGGCGGAAAACGTTCAGTTCAAAGTTGCCGGATGCGCCGCCAATATTCACCGCCACATCATTGCCCAACACCTGGCTGCATAACATGGTCATCGCTTCGCACTGCGTGGGGTTAACTTTACCCGGCATGATCGAGCTACCCGGTTCGTTTTCCGGAATGGCGATTTCGCCAATACCACAACGCGGGCCAGAGGCGAGCCAGCGCACATCGTTAGCGATTTTCATTAATGAAGAAGCCAGCCCTTTCAGCGCGCCATGCGCATGCACCAGTGCATCGCAGGTCGCCAGTGCTTCAAATTTGTTGGGCGCGGTAATAAACGGTTGACCGGTAAAGCTGGCCAGCTCTTGCGCAACGCGTACGGCGTATTCCGGATGCGTATTCAACCCGGTGCCCACGGCGGTGCCGCCCAGCGCCAGTTCACTCAGGTGCGGCAAGCTCTGTTCGATATGTTTGAGGTTATGCTCAAGTATCGCCACCCAGCCGGAGATCTCCTGGCCCAGCGTCAGCGGCGTCGCGTCCTGCAAATGAGTACGGCCGATTTTGACAATGCTGGCAAACGCGGTGGCTTTCTCATGAAGCGTCTTTTTCAGCACGAGTAACTGCGGGATCAGTTGCTCGCGTACGCCAATCACCGCCGCCACATGCATCGCTGTCGGGAACACGTCGTTAGAGCTTTGGCTTTTGTTCACGTCGTCATTGGGATGGATCTTGCGTTCCATGCCGCGCACACCGCCGAGGATCTCGCTGCCGCGATTGGCCAGCACCTCATTCATGTTCATGTTGCTCTGCGTACCGGACCCGGTCTGCCAGATAGCGAGCGGAAACTCATCAGGATGTTGACCGGCCAGCACTTCATCTGCCGCCGCGATGATCGCGCGCGCTTTCTCTTCGGGCAGCAGCCCCAAATCCTGATTAACTTTCGCCGCTGCGCGTTTGGTCAGCGCCAGTGCGTGGATCAGTGAGATCGGCATTTTTTCCGTTGAGATACGAAAATGCTCAAGCGACCGCTGTGTTTGCGCTCCCCACAGTTTATCTGCCGGGACGTCGATTGCGCCCATCGAATCTTTCTCACTGCGATGCGTTGCCATGACTCTCTCCTTGGTTACAAAGTGATATTGGGTTGCGACATTGCTCACCTGCAAACAAGTAAAAGTATTGATGCTTTTTATAATGTTGTTTACTGCTTTGTGCTTAAAACAACCGCCCCGAAGGGCGGTCAATACTATTTAACGCAGCGGGAGCACTGGCCGGATTGAATTTGCTGGAAGAAGTCGTTGCCTTTGTCATCCACAAGGATGAACGCCGGGAAATCTTCCACCTCAATTTTCCAGATAGCTTCCATACCGAGCTCCGGATACGCCACACACTCAAGGCTTTTGATACTGTTCTGCGCAAGGATCGCCGCCGGGCCGCCAATGCTACCAAGATAAAAACCACCGTGTTTATGACAGGCATCCGTCACCTGCTGGCTGCGGTTACCTTTCGCCAGCATGATCATGCTGCCGCCCTGCGACTGCAGTTGATCGACATAAGAATCCATACGCCCGGCGGTGGTCGGCCCCAGCGAACCGGACGCATAACCTTCCGGCGTTTTTGCCGGGCCCGCGTAGTAAATCGGGTGATCTTTGATGTACTGCGGCAGATGCTCGCCGCTGTCCATCAGCTCTTTGAGCTTCGCATGAGCGATATCGCGCGCGACAATAATCGTGCCGGTGAGGGACAAGCGCGTAGACACCGGATATTGCGAAAGCTGAGCGAGGATCGCTTTCATCGGGCGGTTAAGATCCACTTTCACCGCTTCGCCTTCACCGGCCTCACGCAGCGCTTCAGGAATGTATTTGCCAGGATTTTGCTCTAAACGCTCCAGCCAGATGCCATCGCGGTTGATTTTACCTTTGATGTTACGATCGGCTGAACACGAAACGCCCATGCCAACCGGGCACGACGCGCCGTGGCGCGGCAGGCGGATCACGCGAATATCATGCGCAAAGTATTTCCCGCCAAACTGCGCGCCAAGACCGAGATTCTGCGCTTCCACCAGCAGCTCTTGCTCCAGTTGCACATCGCGGAACGCCTGTCCGTGCTCGTTACCTTCGGTTGGCAGCGCGTCATAATATTTGGTGGAGGCAAGTTTGACCGTTTTCAGCGTCGCTTCCGCCGATGTACCGCCAATCACAAAAGCGACATGGTACGGCGGGCAAGCCGCTGTACCGAGGGTACGCATCTTCTCAACCAGATAATTCTTCAGCTTCGCCGGGGTGATCAGCGCCTTGGTTTCTTGGTAGAGATAGGTTTTATTCGCCGAGCCGCCACCTTTCGCGATGCAGAGGAATTTATATTCTTCGCCATCGACGCTATAGAGGTCAATTTGCGCAGGCAGGTTGCTGCCGGTATTAACCTCTTTGTACATATCCAGCGGGGCGTTTTGCGAATAACGCAGATTCTCTTCGATATAGGTATTGTAAACACCGCGTGCCAGCGCTGCTTCATCCCCGCCGCCGGTCCAGACGCGCTGCCCTTTTTTGCCCATGATGATCGCCGTGCCGGTGTCCTGGCAGGTCGGCAGGATACCTTTCGCGGCAATGTCCGAGTTGCGCAGGAATTGCAGGGCGACATATTTGTCGTTTTCGCTGGCTTCGGGATCGGCAAGGATATCGGCGACCTGCTGCTGGTGCGCCGGGCGCAGTAAAAATGAGGCGTCGTGGAAAGCGTGTTGAGCCAGCAGGGTCAGCGCTTGCGGATCCACCTTCAGGATCTGCTGGCCCTCGAACTCAGCCACAGAAACATAGTCGCGGCTTAGCAGGTAGTACTCGGTGTCATCCTTTCCAAGCGGGAAAGGATCCTGATAATAAAAGGGTTTGTTCGACATTGTTCTCTCACTTACGGCTGATCTGGTTATTGTTCAGGCAGTCAATCCATCTGCCTGTGTTAAAGCGAGTCGCCATATCCTACACAATTTTTTAACAAAAACTGAGACTAGTACGACTTTTTACCCCCACAGGTTACTTCCGTCGGCTTTGTTGCTTTAATAACGCCATAATTTCATTAATGAGAAAGGGCTTGATAATGCAAAAACTCATCAACTCCGTGCAGAACTACGCCTGGGGAAGTAAAACGGCATTAACGGATCTCTACGGCATTGCCAATCCTGACAATTTGCCAATGGCCGAATTGTGGATGGGCGCACACCCGAAGAGCAGCTCAAAGGTGCAGGATGCCAGCGGCCAGACCCGTGCGTTGCGTGAGGTGATTGATCAGGATAAAACCCGCCTGCTGGGCAGCGCCGTCGCGAATCGTTTTGGCGAATTACCGTTTCTGTTTAAAGTGTTGTGCGCCGACCAGCCGCTGTCAATTCAGGTGCATCCCAACAAGAAAAACTCCGAAATGGGTTTTGCCAAAGAGAACGCCGCAGGCATTCCGCTCGACGCCGCAGAGCGCAACTACAAAGATCCGAACCATAAGCCGGAACTGGTGTTTGCCCTGACGCCGTTCCTTGCCATGAATGCCTTCCGCGAGTTTTCCGACATTGTTTCCCTGCTGCAACCGGTGGCGGGCGCACACCCGGCTATCGCGCATTTCCTGCAAGCGCCGGGTGCAGAGCGCCTGAGCGAGCTGTTTGCCGCGCTGCTGAATATGCAAGGCGAGGAGAAATCCCGCGCGCTGGCGGTGCTGAAATCGGCGCTTGGCAATCACTCCGGCGAACCGTGGCAGACCATTCGCCTGATTAGCGAGTTCTACCCGGATGACAGCGGCCTCTTCTCTCCGCTGCTGCTGAACGTGGTGAAACTGAACCCAGGCGAAGCGATGTTCCTTTTTGCCGAAACCCCGCATGCCTACCTGCAAGGCGTGGCGCTGGAAGTGATGGCGAACTCTGACAACGTACTGCGCGCCGGGCTGACGCCGAAATACATCGACATCCCGGAACTGGTGGCGAACGTAAAATTCACGCCAAAACCGGCGAATGAGCTGCTGACGCAACCGACACAGCACGGCGCGGAGCTGGATTTCCCGATCCCGGTAGACGATTTTGCGTTCTCCCTGCACGATCTCAGCACCAGCGAAAGCCAACTGGCGCAACAGAGCGCGGCCATTGTCTTCTGCGTGGAAGGTGAAGCGGTGCTCAGCAAAGCGAGCCAGCAATTAGTGCTGAAAGCGGGTGAGTCGGCGTTTATTGCCGCCGACGAATCGCCTGTTGGCGTAAGAGGCACTGGTCGCGTGGCGCGCGTGTTTAATAAGTGAGAGTAAGTTACTGAACTTTTTAGCAAGGATTGCTAAGCTTGAAGGCACATCACTCGACATCCAGGCGGCGTTAACCGCCTGGTTTCTTTTTTAGGGATAAATAGTATGAAAAAAACGTGGGTTGCCGCAGGGATTATCGTCGCGCTCGGTATCGTCTGGACGGGCGGAGCCTGGTACACCGGCAAACAACTTGAAGGTCGTCTGGCGGAGATGGTCAGCCAGGCGAACGCACAAATTAAGCGCAACGCGCCGGAGGCCAATATTGAGATCTCTGCGCAGGATTACCAGCGCGGCCTCTTTTCCAGCCAGTTAACCTTGAATATTAAACCGCTCGCCGGTAGCACCAATACCTGGCTGAAACCGGGGCAAGCCATTGTTCTGCACGAAACGGTCGATCACGGCCCATTCCCGCTGGCGCAGCTTAAAACCTTTAGCCTGACGCCTGCGATGGCTTCCGTGCATACGCAACTGGTCAATAACGAAGTGACAAAAGGGTTGTTTGATATCGCCAAAGGCCAGGCACCCTTCTCTGCTGACACCCGCATTGGCTACAGCGGCGATACCCGCACGGATGTCACGCTGAGCCCGCTGAATTCAGAAAAAGACGGCGACAAAGTTGCCTTTAGCGGCGGTCATTTCCGCTTCAGCGCAGACAGCAAAGGTAACGCGTTGTCGCTGAGCGGCGAAGCCGAAAGCGGCCTGGTGGATACGGTGAATGAATATGGGCAGAAAGTGCAGCTGTCGTTCAATAACCTGAAAACCGACGGCTCCAGCGAAATGTCCAGCTTTGATGAGCGTACCGGCAACCAGAAGATGAGCCTCGATAAGCTCGCCATCTCTATTGAAAATAAAGAGATGGCACTGCTCGAAGGCATGAACTTAACCGCCAAATCTGACGTTGCGGACGACAAAAAGAGCCTCAACAGCCAACTGGACTACTCCCTGAACAGCCTGAAGGTGCAGGGCCAGGATCTCGGTAGCGGAAAACTGACGCTGAAAGTGGGCCAGATTGACGGCAAAGCCTGGCATCAGGCCAGCGAGCAGTACGACGCGCAAATCCGTGCCTTAATGGCGCAGCCGGATATCGCGCAGAACCCGGAACTCTACCAGCAGAAAGCCACCGAAGCGTTCCTCAGCATTGTTCCGCTGTTGCTGAAAGGTGAACCCGTGTTGACCGTTGCGCCGCTCAGCTGGAAAAACGCCAAAGGCGAAGCGACCTTTAATATGTCCCTGTTCTTGAAAGATCCGTCAACCGCGACCGGCACGCCGCAAACGCTGGCCGATCAAGTTGACCGTACGGTGAAATCCCTCGACAGCAAGCTGACGATCCCGCTGGATATGGCCACCGAAATGATGACGCAGGTGGCAAAACTGGAAGGTTATCAGCAAGAGGACGCGGCGAAACTGGCGAGCCAGCAGGTAAAAGGCCTGGCGGCGATGGGCCAGATGTTCCGCATCACCACTGTGGAAAACAACAGCATCCTCACCAGCCTGCAATATGCGAACGGCCAGGTGACGCTGAACGGCGAAAAAATGCCGCTCGAGCAGTTTGTCGGGATGTTTGGCCTGCCGGGGCTGCAACCAGGGCAACCGGACGACGCAACACCGCCCGTGCCTGCGGTACCACAGCAGTAATTTCCCAGCCCCTTTCGAGGGGCTTTTTATTTTCTACCGGGTCATCTTGCCGGAATCCGAAAACGACAGCCCTGTTACCGGCTCGCGCTTTTTGCGTGACAAAAACTGATAAAACCGTCTGCGCTCTGCGCATCCGCCAGAGCATTCTTTTTACGTAAGGAGAGGTTATGGCGGGGAAAACCGCGCAAAAAGCGAATCTGTGGGCATTTTTCCAGCAGCTCGGTAAAACCTTTATGCTGCCCGTCGCACTGCTGTCGTTTTGCGGCATCATGCTCGGCATTGGTAGCTCGCTGAGCAGCCGCGATGTGATAACACTGCTGCCGGTATTGGGCCACCCGCTGCTGCAGGCCATTTTTATCTGGATGAATAAAATTGGCTCGTTCGCGTTCAGTTTCCTGCCCGTGATGTTCTGTATCGCTATTCCGCTGGGACTGGCGCGTGAAGATAAGGGCGTGGCGGCTTTTTCCGGTTTTGTCGGCTATGCGGTGATGAATCTGGCGGTGAATTTCTGGCTCACCGCGCAAGGCATATTGCCCACTACCGATGCGTCTCTGCTCAAAGCACATAACGTGCAGAATGTGCTTGGTATTCAGTCCATTGATACCGGGATCCTCGGCGCGGTGATTGCCGGGATTATTATCTGGCGTTTACATGAACGCTTTCACACCCTGCGCCTGCCGGACGCGCTGGCCTTTTTCGGCGGTACGCGCTCGGTGCCGATTGTCACCAGTGTCGTGATGGGCGTGGTGGGACTGACGATCCCGTTGGTCTGGCCGTGGTTTGCCATGGCGATTAGCGGCCTGGGGCACATTATCGATCGCGCCGGGGATTTCGGGCCGATGATTTTCGGCACGGGCGAACGCCTGCTGCTGCCCTTTGGTTTGCAACATATTCTGGTGGCGTTGATCCGTTTTACGGAAGCTGGCGGAACGATGGAGGTCTGCGGACACAGCGTTAGCGGCGCATTGACCATTTTCCAGGCGCAGCTTAACTGCCCGCAAACACACGGTTTCGCCGAAAGCGCGACGCGTTTTCTCTCACAAGGCAAGATGCCCGCTTTCCTGGGCGGCTTACCCGGCGCGGCCCTGGCGATGTACCACTGCGCACGGCCTGAAAATCGCCATAAAATAAAAGGGTTGATGATTTCCGGCGTGATTGCCTGCGTGGTGGGCGGTACGACCGAACCGATCGAATTCCTGTTTCTGTTTGTCGCCCCGGTGCTCTATTTAATTCATGCCTTGCTTACCGGCCTGGGCTTTACCGTGATGGCCGTGCTCGGCGTGACTATCGGCAACACGGACGGCAATGTGATTGATTTCATTGTCTTCGGCGTGCTGCACGGCATGGCAACAAAGTGGTATCTCGTGCCCCTGGTTGCCGCCATCTGGTTCGCCGTTTACTACGCCTTATTCCGTTTCGCAATCACTCATTTCGACCTGAAAACACCGGGACGCGACAACACAGTGGCGGAAAGCGCAGACTCCACAACGCAAGGCGTGACGGGCAAATCCGGTTATGACGTTCCTGCCCTGCTCAACGCACTGGGCGGAGCGGATAACGTCGCAACACTGGATAACTGCATCACCCGCTTACGCCTTTCGGTGAATGAGATGGATAAAGTGAATGTTGATGCCCTCAAGACAAACCGCGCGATTGGCGTTATCAAGGTTAATGAACATGACTTGCAGGTGGTGATTGGGCCACAGGTACAGTCGGTAAAAGATGAAATGGCGCAGCTCATCAATTCGCAACAATTTGGTACATCGGTGGAGGCGGAATAAAAATGACCACTGACACGTTCGATTTCTCCATCCCTATTGACCGCCACGGCACCTGGTGTACGCAGTGGGATTATGTCGCCGATCGCTTTGGGCGCGCGGACTTACTCCCCTTCACAATTTCCGATATGGATTTTGCCACCGCGCCGTGCGTGATTAACGCGCTACAACAGCGGCTTACGCATGGCGTGCTGGGTTACAGCCGCTGGAAAAACGAGGAGTTTCTGGGTGCCATCTCGCACTGGATGACCAGCCGCTTTAATACGCAGATTGACGCTGAAAGCATTGTTTATGGTCCGTCGGTTATCTGGATGATTGCCGAAATGATCCGCCAGTGGTCGCAGCCGGGTGATGGCATCGTGGTTCATACCCCGGCGTACGACGCGTTTTATAAAGCCATTCAGGGGAATCAGCGGCAGTTGCTGGCCGTACCGCTACAACACAGTAGCGACGGTTGGGTCTGTGATATGGCGCAGCTCGAAGCCGTGCTGGCAAAGCCGGAGAGTAAAATCCTGCTGCTGTGCAGCCCGCAAAACCCGACCGGGAAAGTGTGGACTCACCATGAACTGGAAACCATGGCTGCACTGTGTGAGCGTCATAACGTAAAAGTGATAAGCGACGAAATTCATATGGATATGGTCTGGAGCAGCCAACCGCACATCCCCTGGAGCGCTGTTGCACGCGGGCCGTGGGCGCTGTTTAGTTCGGCATCGAAAAGCTTCAATATTCCCGCGCTGACCGGCGCGTGGGGGCTGATTGATGATGCGCCGTCGCGCAATGGCTGGCTTGAAGCGCTGAAAAACAGCAATGGCCTCTCCTCTCCGGCGGTGTTATCGGTCGTCGCCCATATCGCTGCTTACCGGGACGGTGCGCCGTGGCTGGATGCGCTTCGCTCTTACTTACGCGCCAATCTGGTTTATCTGGCAGAGCGCCTGAATAACGCCTTCCCTGTGCTGAACTGGCAAGTACCGGAATCCACCTATCTGGCATGGATAGATTTGCGCCCGTTAGGTATTGATGATTCCGCACTGCAAAAAGCGCTGATCGAGGAGCAAAACGTGGCCATTATGCGCGGCGATACTTACGGCGCAGAAGGCCAGGGGTTTGTTCGCCTCAATGTCGGTTGCCCACGGGTGAAACTCGAGCAAGGCGTGAAGGGATTAATCGCAGCATTAGCGTCGCTTCATTAAGCCAAAATTTGCGCAACTCGCCCTCCGGGTTGCGCAAGATAGCTTTTTACCGCCTTTTGTCTCTATAATGGCGAGCACTTTCTTAAAATAAGAGTGCGACCATGATTGATCCCAACCTGCCGTTAACTGATATTCATCGCCATCTTGACGGAAACATCCGTGCACAAACGATTCTGGATCTTGGCCGCCAGTACAATCTGCCCCTGCCTGCACAAACCCTGGAAGCACTGCGTCCACACGTTCAGGTCACCTCCAATGAACCGGATTTGGTCAGTTTCCTCGCGAAACTTGACTGGGGCGTCAAAGTGCTGGCGTCGCTGGATGCCTGTCGCCGCGTTGCCTACGAAAACATGCAGGATGCCGCGCTGAACGGGTTGCATTACGTTGAACTGCGCTTTTCGCCAGGTTACATGGCAATGACCCACAACCTGCCGGTGGCGGGCGTTGTCGAAGCGGTGATTGCTGGCGTGCGCGAAGGGAGTCGTGATTTCAACGTGCAAGCGCGCTTAATCGGCATTATGAGCCGCACTTTTGGCGAGGCTGCGTGTTTGCAGGAACTGGACGCGCTGCTAGCGCACCGCGACGGAATCACCGCGCTGGATCTGGCCGGAGATGAGCTGGGTTTCCCCGGCAGCCTCTTCCTTTCTCATTTCAACCGCGCGCGTGATGCGGGCTGGCAAATAACGGTTCATGCCGGTGAAGCCGCTGGCCCGGAAAGCATCTGGCAGGCGATTCGTGAACTCGGCGCAGTGCGAATCGGTCACGGTGTGAAGGCGATTGAAGATGCCGCACTGATGGATTTTCTTGCCGAACAACGTATTGGCATCGAATCCTGCCTGACGTCGAATATTCAGACCAGTACTGTGCCGTCACTCGCCCGCCATCCGCTTAAAACGTTCCTTGAGCATGGCATTCTGGCGAGCATCAATACCGACGATCCGGCGGTGCAAGGTGTCGAGATTGGTCATGAATATCAGATTGCTGCCCCGGCTGCCGGACTGAGCCGCGAGCAGATTCGCCAGGCGCAGATTAACGGGCTGGAGATGGCCTTTCTCAGCGCGGCGGAAAAACAGGCGCTGTGCGATAGCGTTGCGAAGGCGTAAGAATGGCGTAAAGAAAACCGCTCACGGCAATACGTGAGCGGTGATTTTTCAGGTCAGACTCAGCGTAGAACGATGTTTCGCAGATTCAATACCCAGCTCAATCAGCTCCATTATCTGGATTGCCTGACTGGCCGGAACCGGGTTTTCCCCCACGCCGTTCAGCGCGTCGCGAATGGCCGCATAATAGGCCGGGTAGTTGCCCGGTAGCGTCAGCCAGTTCTCTTCCTTACGCTCTTCTCCGTCAACACGGGTTAACACACCGTCGCGCATGTCATAACCCCAGTCTGCCTGCGGCAGCCGCGCGCCGCTTTTCAGGCACTCCTCCTGCGGGTCCAGCCCATATTTCACATAACTGCCGCGCGAACCATGCACGATGTAACGGGCCGATTCTGCGGCGGCCAACAGGGTGCCATGCAACACAATCCGGCGCTGCGGATAGGCAAGCACCGCGTGAAAATAGTCTGTAGACTGCGCGCCAGGGCGTAACTGCGCCAAATCCACGGTCATTGATACCGGTAAGCCGAAGAGGTTAACCGCCTGATCGAGCAGATGCGGCGCCAAATCATACCAGATGCCGCTGCCGGGCCCGCCTTGCTCACGCCAGCGGTTACGCACCTGCGGGCGGAAACGGTCAAAATGCGATTCGAAATAGGCCACCTCGCCCAGCGCGCCGTCGGCGAGTAAGGCTTTGAGCGTCAAAAAATCACTGTCCCAACGGCGGTTATGGAACACCGACAACACACGTCCGAAGCTGCGTGCCAGCGCATCCAGCTCACGAGCCTGTGACAGTGTCACCGTAAAGGGTTTATCCACCACCACATGTTTGCCCGCTTCCAGCGCCGCTTTGGCCAGCGGGAAATGGGTATCATTCGGCGTGGGAATGACAATCAAGTCAATTGACGGATCGTTAAATAGGTGCTTCGGCTCAGAGACAACCGGCACGCCAGGCCAATCCACTTTCACTTTCGATTCATCGCTGCTGGAAATCGATGCCAGCTCCATCCCCGCCGTTCCGGCAATTAATGGCGCATGAAATGTTTTGCTGGCATAGCCATAACCTATTAATCCGACACGGATTTTATCGCTCATAGAGTGGTCTCTCCTTATTGGAACGTCTATTTCACACCATCTACCAGGTGGCGACAACCGCTTCAGTAACCCATTAGTGAAACGAATGAATTTACCGTGCTCAGCCCTGGTTTCTGCTTAAAAAATCTGCTTAAATCTGCAACCAGGCACCGGTATTTATTGATAGCCGCAGACGAAAGTAAACATCAGGGAGTAGTAAAAGTATGGCCGGAATTTTCAATCGGATTATTGAATTAATGGGTTGGGTGGTACTCGGCGTATCGACCATTCTTTTGGTTTTTGCCAGCCATATCGATAATTATCAACCTCCTGAACAGAGCGTCGCGGCACAAAAGAAATAATTGCCGCCATAAAACGCGCAAAGTGCAATCAAGCTGCATATGTTTATTGCCAGCCATGGTGAAGGGCGTTAATCTTCACAGCCGGGTGCTGTTCTGGTGCCTGGTTTCACCTGAAAAGAAAACTCTTAATTTAGTGGCGGACCATTCCTGCGCTATTTACGCCCGGGTAATAATGTTTATTATTCGTACAAAATTAGCCCGCGTGTATTTTCTGCCTCTTTTATTATATGGACACCCTTCGACATGACCGTTCAGGACTATTTATTAAAATTTCGCAAAATCAGTTCGCTTGAAAGTCTGGAAAAATTGTTCGATCACCTCAATTACACGCTGACCGACAGCGGTGAAATTATCAACATGTACCGCGCAGCGGATCATCGCAGGGCGGAACTGGTTTCTGGCGGCCGCCTGTTTGACATTGGGTGCGTTCCGCGCTCGGTATGGCGCTACGTGCAGTAACGCCGCTGGCATTCGTCGTGTAATGCTTTATACTCCTCGCCCGGCGAAATCATTCACAGCATTAATGCCTTCACAGAGGAATACGCATGACAACGACTCCCGCAGAAAGAATCGGAGGCTGGTTACTCGGCCCTCTGGCCTGGTTGCTGGTCGCGTTATTAAGCACCTCGCTGGCATTATTGCTTTATGCCACCGCATTAATGACACCGCAGTCGGTTACGGCGCTGGGCGCGCAACCGCTGAAACAAACCATACTGTGGTTCGTCTCTTTCGCCTTCGCTATTGCCATCTGGTATTACACCTTCTGGCTGGTTATCGCCTTTTTTAAACGCCGCCGCAGCGTGCCGAAGCACTATATTATCTGGCTTATGGTCTGCCTATTGCTCTCCGTTAAAGCCTTTGCGTTCGCTCCCGTCACCGATGAACTGGCACTGCGTCAGTTACTCTTTCCGCTGCTTGCCGCCGCGTTGATGGTGCCCTATTTCAAGCGCTCAAGCCGCGTGAAAAGGACCTTTGTTAATCCGTAATAACCTTACAGTTATCCTGTTGTCGCCCGGTGCTGTTTGACCGATAATAGGCGGCTTTTTTTATTTCAGGCCACATAATGACAGACTATCTGCTGCTATTTATCGGAACGGTGCTGGTCAACAACTTCGTACTGGTGAAGTTTCTTGGCTTGTGTCCGTTTATGGGCGTTTCCAAAAAACTGGAAAGCGCAATGGGTATGGGACTGGCGACCACCTTCGTGATGACGCTGGCGTCCATCTGCGCCTGGCTCATCGATACATGGGTGCTGATCCCGCTGGATTTAGTCTACCTGCGCACGCTGGCGTTTATCCTGATTATCGCCGTGGTGGTGCAGTTCACCGAAATGGTGGTGCGGAAAACCAGCCCGGCGCTCTATCGTCTGCTGGGTATTTTCCTGCCACTGATCACCACTAACTGCGCGGTACTCGGCGTGGCCCTGCTCAATATCAACCTTGGGCACAATTTCATGCAATCGGCGTTGTATGGTTTCGCCGCCGCCGTAGGGTTCTCATTGGTTATGGTATTGTTCGCCGCGATTCGCGAACGCCTTGCCGTTGCCGATGTGCCCGCGCCCTTTCGCGGCAATGCGATTGCGTTAATCACTGCGGGCTTAATGTCTCTGGCCTTTATGGGCTTTAGTGGTCTGGTGAAACTGTAATATGAGTGCGATTTCCATAGCCGTTGCCGCACTGAGCGTGCTGGGGCTGCTGTTTGGCGTCATTCTGGGTTACGCCTCCCGCCGTTTTGCGGTTGAGGATGACCCGGTTGTTGAGCGCGTTGATGAATTATTACCCCAAAGCCAGTGCGGGCAGTGTGGCTACCCTGGCTGTCGCCCTTACGCTGAGGCGGTCGGATTGCAGGGTGAAAAAATTAACCGCTGCGCCCCCGGTGGCGAAGCGGTGATGCTCAAAATCGCCGCGCTGCTGAATGTCGATCCGCAACCGATTGATGGCGATGCCGCAGCACTTGAGCCTGTGCGTATGCTGGCGGTAATCGATGAGAACAATTGTATTGGCTGTACGAAATGCATTCAGGCTTGCCCGGTAGACGCCATTCTCGGCGCAACGCGCGCCATGCATACGGTGATGAGCGATCTGTGCACCGGTTGTAATCTTTGTGTGGATCCGTGCCCGACGCAGTGCATTGAGCTGCGTCCTGTGGAAACGACCACCCATAGCTGGAAATGGGATTTGCAGACCATTCCGGTGCGTAATATTCCTGTGGAACACCATGCTTAAGTTATTTTCCGCTTTCCGAAAAGAGAAACTGTGGGATTTTCACGGCGGCATTCATCCGCCAGAAATGAAAACCCAATCAAACGGTACGCCGCTGCGCCAATTGCCGCTGGCGAACCGCTTTGTGATCCCCCTCAAGCAGCACCTCGGCGCTGAAGGCGAGCTGTGTGTACGCGTGGGTGACAATGTGTTGCGCGGCCAGCCGCTGACGCGGGGGCGTGGCCGTATGTTGCCTGTTCATGCGCCGACTTCCGGCACCGTCGTGGCAATTGCGCCCCACTCCACCGCGCATCCCTCTGCGTTACCAGAGATGAGCGTCATCATTGAAGCGGACGGTGAAGATCGCTGGATTGAGCGCGATGGCTGGTCGGATTACCGTTCGCATAGTTACGAAGCACTCATTGAGCGTATCCATCAGTTTGGCGTTGCAGGGCTTGGCGGTGCGGGCTTCCCTACCGCGGCAAAACTGCACGGCGGTGGCGATAAAATCAACACGCTGATTATTAACGCTGCGGAATGCGAGCCGTATATCACCGCTGATGATCGTTTAATGCAGGATTGCGCGGCGCAAATTATGGAAGGTGTGCGCATTCTGGCGCACATCCTCAAACCGCGTCAGGTGCTTATCGGTATCGAAGATAATAAACCGCAGGCCATCTCCATGATGCGTGCGGTGCTGGCGGGTAGCCACGATATTCAGTTGAAAGTCATTCCAACGAAATATCCCTCCGGCGGCGCCAAACAGCTTACGCAGATCCTCACTGGCAAGCAGGTGCCGCACGGCGGGCGTTCGTCGGATATCGGTATTCTGATGCAAAACGTGGGTACGGCGTACGCAGTAAAACGCGCGGTGATCGACGGCGAGCCCTTAACAGAGCGCGTTGTTACGCTGACCGGTGAAGCGGTGACGCGCCCTGGAAACGTCTGGGCGCGTCTGGGAACACCGGTTCGCCATCTGCTCGATTTCGCCGGTTTCTGCCCTTCCGCCGAGCAACTGGTGATTATGGGTGGCCCACTGATGGGCTTCACTTTGCCGTGGCTGGATGTGCCAGTAGTCAAAATCACCAATTGCCTGTTAGCACCATCAGCCAGCGAAATGGGTGAACCGCAGGAAGAGAAAGGCTGCATTCGCTGCAGCGCTTGCGCCGACGCCTGCCCGGCTGATTTGCTGCCTCAGCAACTCTACTGGTTCAGTAAAGGCCAGCAGCACGACAAAGCGACGGCACATAACCTTTCCGATTGCATCGAATGTGGTGCCTGCGCCTGGGTTTGTCCGAGCAACATTCCGCTGGTGCAATATTTCCGCCAGGAGAAGGCAGAAATTTACGCCATCGCGCAGGAAGAAAAACGTAACGCTGAAGCCAAAGCACGCTTTGAAGCGCGCCAGGCACGTCTTGAGCGCGAAAAAATTGCCCGCCAGCAGCGTCATAAGCAGGCTGCCGTTCAACCTGCCGCCAAAGATCAGCAGGCAATTGATGCCGCACTGGCGCGCGTACGCGAAAAACAGACGACCGCCGCACAGCCAGTCATTATTCAGGCCGGTGCCCAGCCCGATAACAGCGAAGTGAGTGCGGCGCGCGAAGCACGCAAAGCGCAGGCACGAGCCCGCCAGGCAGAAAAAGCCCAACAAGCGCAAAACAGTGCCGCCACCAGCGAAACAGCCGATCCGCGCAAAGCTGCGGTTGAAGCAGCTATCGCCCGTGCCAAAGCGCGCAAGCTCGCCGACAGCCAACCCGATGCATCCGCAGCAAACGCTGAGCAACCGCAGGTTGAAACCGAACAATCACCGGCTGAATCTGCGCCGGTCGATCCGCGCAAAGCCGCGGTTGAAGCGGCAATTACTCGTGCCAAAGCGCGCAAGCTTACCCACAGCCAGCCCGATGCATCCGCAGCAAACGCTGAGCAACCGCAGGTTGAAACCGAACAATCACCGGCTGAATCTGCACCGGTCGATCCGCGCAAAGCTGCGGTTGAAGCGGCTATCGCTCGCGCCAAAGCGCGCAAGCTCGCCCAGAGCCTGCCCACAGAATCGACAGCAAACGCTGAGCAATCCCAGGTAGAAGCCGAACAATCACCGGCTGGATCTGCGCCGGTCGATCCGCGCAAAGCTGCGGTTGAAGCGGCTATCGCCCGCGCCAAAGCGCGCAAATTAGAACAAAAACAAGCCGCCGCGCAAGCTGATGATGTCTCGTCTTTTGCACAGGCAGCCAACGACGACCCGCGCAAAGCCGCAGTCGCCGCAGCCATCGCCCGTGTTCAGGCGAAGAAGGCTGCACAGCAAGCTGTTAACGAGGATTAAATGGTTTTCAGAATCGCAAGTTCCCCTTACACCCATAACCAGCGCCAGACCTCACGAATTATGCTGCTGGTGACGCTCGCGACCGTGCCGGGCATTGCTGCGCAACTGTGGTTTTTCGGTTGGGGGACATTGATACAGCTTTTTCTCGCGATTATCAGCGCACTGGCTGCCGAAGCGCTGGTACTGAAATTACGCAAGCAGAACGTGGGCGCGATCCTGGCAGATAACTCTGCCCTGTTAACCGGTCTGCTGCTGGCTATCAGTATTCCCTCTTTCGCCCCGTGGTGGATGGTGGTGCTTGGCACCGTGTTCGCTGTGGTCATCGCTAAGCAGCTTTATGGCGGTTTAGGCCACAACCCATTTAACCCGGCGATGATTGGTTATGTGGTACTACTGATCTCTTTCCCGGTGCAGATGACCAGTTGGCTGCCGCCGTATGAAATCGCACGCACCGTTCCCGGTTTTATGGATGCGTTACAGGTTATTTTCACCGGTCACACGGCCACAGGCGCGAATATGGAAACGCTGCGCATCGGTTTTGATGGCATCAGCCAGGCGACGCCGCTCGATACTTTTAAAACCTCATTACATGCCGGGCACAGCGTCGAGCAGATCCTTCAGTCCCCTATCTATAGCGGCGTGCTAGCCGGTGCGGGCTGGCAGTGGGTCAACCTCGGTTATCTGGCCGGTGGACTGTTCCTGCTGTGGCAGAAAACCATTCGCTGGCATATCGCGGTAAGCTTCCTGCTGAGCCTGGCAATTTGTGCAACTCTCGGCTGGATTTTTGCCCCACAATCGCTGGCTGCGCCGCAGCTGCATCTGCTCTCTGGCGCAACCATGCTGGGTGCTTTTTTTATTCTCACCGATCCGGTTACCGCTTCGACCACCAACAAAGGTCGTCTGATTTTTGGCGCGTTGGCGGGCGTGCTGGTGTGGCTTATCCGCAGTTTTGGCGGCTATCCGGATGGCGTGGCCTTTGCCGTATTGCTGGCGAATATTACCGTGCCGTTGATTGATTACTACACGCGCCCGCGCGTGTACGGGCATCGTTAAGGAGCCGCCATGCTAAAGACAATGCGTAAACATGGCGTGACGCTGGCGCTGTTCGCCGCAGGTTCTACCGGGCTGACCGCCGCAATCGACCAAATGACGAAAACAACGATTGCCGACCAGGCTGCGCTGCAACAAAAAGCGCTATTTGATCAGGTGATCCCAGGCGACAGCTATAATAACTCGCTGCAACAGAGCTGTTTTCTGGTTAGCGATCCGGCGCTTGGCAAAGGGCAACACCATGTTTGGATTGCCAAAAAAGACGACAAGCCGGTTGCGGCTGTCCTTGAAGCGACCGCACCGGATGGTTACTCAGGCGCAATCCAACTGCTTGTTGGCGCAGATTTCAGCGGCACGGTGCTGGGTGTGCGCGTGACGGAGCACCATGAAACGCCGGGTCTCGGCGATAAAATTGAGTTGCGTATTTCCGACTGGATCACTCATTTCACCGGGAAGCGGATTGATGGCGCGACCGATGGCCACTTTGCGGTGAAAAAAGATGGCGGCGATTTCGATCAGTTTACCGGTGCGACCATCACGCCACGCGCGGTCGTTAATGCGGTAAAACGGACCGGCCTGTACGCAATGACACTACCGGAACAGCTTTCCCGTTTACCGGGTTGTGGAGAGTAAGCGATGAGCGAAGTCAAAGAGGTTATTGTTCAGGGGCTGTGGAAAAACAACTCTGCGCTGGTACAGCTGCTGGGTATGTGTCCGCTGCTGGCGGTGACATCCACCGCCACCAACGCGCTGGGGCTGGGGCTGGCGACAACGCTGGTTTTAACCCTGACCAACCTGTTTATTTCCACCCTGCGTCGCTGGACGCCGGATGAGATCCGCATCCCGATTTACGTGATGATCATCGCCTCGGTGGTCAGCGCGGTACAAATGCTGATCAACGCCTATGCGTTCGGTCTTTACCAGTCACTGGGCATTTTTATTCCGCTGATCGTCACCAACTGTATCGTGGTGGGGCGTGCTGAAGCGTTTGCAGCGAAAAAAGGCCCGGCACTTTCTGCACTCGATGGATTCTCGATTGGGATGGGTGCAACCTGTGCCATGTTCGTGCTGGGTTCGCTGCGTGAGATCCTCGGTAACGGCACGCTGTTTGACGGCGCTGATGGCCTGTTAGGCGGCTGGGCGAAAGTGCTGCGCATAGAAGTGTTCCACACCGATTCCCCATTCCTGCTGGCGATGTTGCCGCCGGGCGCGTTTATTGGCCTCGGCATGATGCTGGCGGTGAAATACCTTATCGATCAGAAGATGAAAAAACGCCGTGAAGCGGCGGCGACAGCGGCAAACGACAGCACTCAGGCCGCGCCCGGGAAGGCATAATGAATAAAGCAAAACGACTGGAAATTTTAACCCGCCTACGGGAAAACAATCCGCACCCGACCACCGAGCTGAATTTCACCTCGCCGTTTGAGCTGCTGATCGCCGTGCTGCTCTCCGCGCAGGCCACCGATGTCAGCATTAACAAAGCCACTGCGCTGCTCTACCCGGTGGCAAACACACCCAAAGCGATGCTGGAACTGGGCGTTGAAGGCGTGAAACAGTACATCAAAACTATCGGCTTGTTTAACAGCAAAGCAGAGAATGTCATCAAGACCTGCCGTATTTTGCTGGAACAGCACAATGGCGAAGTGCCAGAAGACAGGGCCGCGCTGGAAGCCCTACCGGGCGTCGGGCGTAAGACCGCCAATGTGGTGCTCAACACCGCGTTTGGCTGGCCGACCATCGCTGTGGACACGCATATTTTTCGCGTTTCTAACCGCACGCGTTTCGCGCCGGGTAAAAACGTTGAGGAAGTTGAAGAGAAGCTGCTGAAAGTGGTGCCTGCTGAATTTAAAGTCGATTGCCACCACTGGTTGATCCTGCACGGGCGATACACCTGCATCGCCCGTAAGCCGCGCTGCGGCTCTTGCATTATCGAAGATCTGTGCGAGTACGACAGTAAAGTCGATATTTAACGCCCGTCAGAACGGGCGCATGATGGCCAGCAGAATGATCACCGCGACGGCGATAATGGTTATGCTGGTGGCATTGCGAATCGCCCCCATGCCCTTCACCGCTTCACCTGCCGCAATACGGCGCAGCGTGGCAGAGAGAAAACCATGCAGGCCGGAAAGCAACAGCACCACGCACACTTTTACTATCAACCACAGATGCGGCATCTGACCGTGCGCAATCACCATTACCGCACCCGCAACCCACAGCAGTAACATTGCAGGTGTGGTAATTTTGCGGCTCCAGCGGCGTACATCGCCCGCCAGCGCGACACGCGCGGTGTTATCCGCTTGTGTTGCGCACCAGCCGGCAACGACAGCCATAACCAGCATTCCGCCTATCCAGACGATGGCCGCCGCGATATGTAACGCATTGAGCCATGGATGAAAGTTCATATTTCGACTCCAGTGTAATAAAGACTGCGGCAAGTCTGACAGCGTATCTGCGCCCTGTCATGAACAATGCGCGGCAAATAGAAGAAAAGGTCTGGGTATTGATTTCTGACTGATGACCCAACGAGTAGCGGATAAGAGAACTCGCTGATTTTATGTCATAACTTTATGTGATAACGCTCACGTCTCTGTAAGTTACTCAAAATTTCGAATAATTGCGCACAGATCGTGATATTGAGCAAATAATCGTCCGCTTATGCGTATTTAATAAGGTTATTCCTTTTTTTAGAAGAAAAAAATCCAACTGATGGCGAATTCAGTCATTATTGCTAACACGATGTTAAAAAAGAGATTAGCAATGTACAGCAAATGGTTGCAGTGCAAACTTTAATCACGTTTAGCAAGAGATATGACCAGATTGATCACATAAACCAGCCCAATACACTACCATTACGGCAAAATAGCAGAACATATGCCTCAATGTGCAATCTAACCCCCGAACAGTAGTAGAAAAATCCACTTTTATTTCAATGCTGAAATTTAACTCTGAATAACAAATAAAAACACCGAGCATTGTAATGCACTGGATCTATGTAACAGAATATGTCAAAAGACTTGCCTGAACGCGCTGGATAGTGAACATTAACCGCCGTTTTCCCCTCCCAATATAACTATAAGCGTGATGAACTCTGGTCATTGCGCGCTGCACACCCCCGTTAATATGGGATGTAAAAAAAGAGGTATATGTGTCAACTGCAAACAAACCAACGGAAAGCGTCAGCCTGAACGCTTTTAAACAACCGAAAGCGTTTTATCTGATCTTCTCTATCGAGTTATGGGAACGTTTTGGTTACTACGGCCTGCAAGGGATTATGGCTGTTTACCTGGTGAAACAACTGGGTATGTCCGAAGCGGACTCTATCACATTGTTCTCCTCCTTCAGTGCACTGGTTTATGGCCTGGTTGCCATCGGTGGCTGGCTGGGTGACAAAGTGCTGGGCACCAAACGCGTGATTATGCTGGGCGCGATCGTGCTGGCCGTCGGTTATGCGCTGGTGGCGTGGTCCGGTCATGATGCGAACATTGTGTACATGGGCATGGCGGCCATCGCCGTGGGTAATGGTCTGTTTAAAGCCAACCCGTCCTCACTGCTCTCCACCTGCTATGCGAAAGACGACCCGCGTCTGGATGGTGCATTTACTATGTACTATATGTCCGTTAACGTCGGTTCTTTCTTCTCCATGCTGGCAACCCCGTGGCTGGCCGCGAAATTCGGCTGGAGCACCGCGTTTGGTTTGAGCGTGGTGGGTCTGCTGATCACCATCGTTAACTTCTCCTTCTGCAAACGTTGGGTGAAAAACCACGGTTCTAAACCTGATTTCGAACCGCTGCGCGTTGGCTATCTGCTGGCGACCATCGTTGGGGTCGTGGTGCTGATCGCTATCGCCACCTGGCTGCTGCACAACCAGGGCATTGCGCGTATGGTGCTGGGCGTTGTCGCTCTGTGCATTATCTGCATCTTCGCCAAAGAGACCTTTGCGCTGAAAGGTGCTGCTCGTCGTAAAATGATTGTGGCCTTCATTCTGATGGTGCAAGCGATTGTCTTCTTCGTGCTCTACAGCCAGATGCCGACGTCGCTGAACTTCTTTGCTATCCGCAACGTTGAACACACCCTGTTCGGTATCGCTTTCGAACCTGAGCAATATCAGGCGCTGAACCCGTTCTGGATCATTATTGGTAGCCCGATTCTGGCCGCTATCTATAACAAAATGGGCGATACACTGCCGATGCCGCACAAATTTGCCATTGGTATGGTGCTGTGCTCTGGCGCATTCCTGGTGCTGCCGCTGGGCACGAAATTCGCATCGGATGCGGGTATCGTTTCCGTAAGCTGGCTGATCGCAAGCTATGGCCTGCAAAGTATCGGTGAACTGATGATCTCAGGTCTCGGCCTGGCGATGGTCGCGCAACTGGTGCCGCAGCGTCTGATGGGCTTTATCATGGGAAGCTGGTTCCTGACCACGGCGGGTGCGAACATTATCGCTGGCTATGTGGCTAATCAGATGGCTATCCCGGAAAACGTGACCGATCCGCTGATGTCACTGAACATCTACGGCAGCGTCTTCCTGCAAATTGGTATCGCTACGGCGGTTATCGCTTTGCTGATGATCCTCACCGCACCGAAGCTTAACCGCATGACGCAGAGCGAAGATAACACTCGCGAAACGTCGGAAACCGCTACGGCGTAATCGTCGCGGGGAACACGAAATATTCAGCCGTTAACGCAAGTTAGCGGCTTTTTTTTTATTCCACCGCGTAATAACCTATGCCGGAAATTAGCCATAAGGAAAAGACAATGAAACTGTTTTACAAGCCGGGTGCCTGCTCTCTCGCCTCACACATTGCTCTGCGTGAGACCGGAAAAGAGGTGAATCTTGTCAGCGTTGATCTGATGAAAAAGCGCCTGGAAAACGGCGATGATTTCTTCGCCATTAACCCGAAAGGGCAAATTCCGGCACTGCAACTCGATGACAACACCCTAGTAACCGAAGGCGTGGCGATTATGCAATACGTCGCTGACAGCGCGCCTGAGAGCCAGCTACTGGCACCTGTGGGTACCTTGCCGCGTTACAAGACGCTGGAATGGCTGAACTTTATCGCAACCGAGTTGCATAAAGGCTTCACCCCGCTGTTCCGCCCGGATACACCGGAAGAGTACAAGCCGACCGTACGCGCCATGCTTGAGAAAAAAATGCACTACGTGAATGAATCTCTGAGCAATAACGCGTGGATCAGCGGCGCGAACTTTACCATTGCCGACGGTTATTTGTTTACGGTGTTGCGCTGGGCACGCGCAGTGAAATTGAATATGGAAGGTCTGTCGAATATTGACGCGTATATGGCGCGCGTTTCCGCTCGCCCTGCGGTGGCGGCTGCAATGGCGGCAGAAGGTATTCAGTAAAACATGATTGCCCACGAACGCATTGTTCAGCGGGCATGAATAAAGGCGGGCTCCCGCCTTTTTTACAGCAATGTCGCGCTAAAAATGTGCTCAGGCTGCGCAATGTTGTCCTGCGCCGCGACCACCTGCAATTCATACTCCTGCAGATTTTTGGTCGTCAGCATAATTTCATACACCGCCGCCGTTACATGTTCCAGCGCTTCACGCACGCTCGCACCCTGCAACAATTTCACCAGTAACAACCCGCTGGTCACATCGCCCACACCGACAGGCTGACGTACGCCAAAATCCACCAGCGGACGGCTAATGTGCCAGGCTTCATTGGGTGTCACCAGCAACATTTCAAAGCGATCGGCGCTCAAACCCGCGCGCGCCAGGTGTTTGACCAGCACAATTTGCGGCCCCTGCGCAATCAGCTCGCGCGCCGCAACCACCGCTTCTTCCACCGTGTTGACCGCATGCTCGCAGAGGATCTCCAGCTCAATCAAATTTGGCGCAATGATATCGCTGGCAGGTAAGGCGTGGCGGACATGAAACTCGGCAACCCCTGGCGCAACGATACAGCCTTTCTCCGGGTGCCCCATGACCGGATCGCAGAAATATTTCGCCTGCGGGTTGGCTGCTTTCACCTGACGGACGATGCCCAGAATATGCTCTCCCTGCTCTGCCGAACCCAGATAACCGCTCAGCACCGCGTCACAGCGTTTCAGTTGGTCAATCGCCGCAATGCCCTGCACAATTTCGGTCAGATGGGCTGGCGGCATTACGCTGCCGGTCCATTTGCCATACTGGGTATGGTTAGAAAACTGCACCGTGTTCAGCGGCCAGACGTTAGCGCCCAGGCGGCGCATGGGAAACTCGGCGGCACTGTTCCCCGCATGACCAAAGACCACATGCGATTGAATGGCGAGGATATTCTTCATTGTTGGTAGCCTTGCAAGAATGGAGCAACAAAGAGAAGGGAGTGATTTCTCACTCCCTTCGGCAGGTCTGTTTTTATTTCCAGCAGATCAAGCAGTAGTTTTTCTTACCGCGGCGCAGCAGCGTGTAGCGACCAAACAGGCGATCGCCGTCAGTAAAGAAATACTCCGGATCGGATTGTTTTTCGCCGTTGATGGTGACGGCGTTAGACGCGATGGTTTTACGCGACTGGCCACGGGACGGCTGCAGCTCAGAATCAACCAGCGCCTGCATCAGATCGGCACCTTTTTCCATCTCAACCATCGGTACGCCATCCTGCGCCAACTGCTCGAAATCGGCTTCGCTCAGGTCGCTCAATGTACCGTTGAACAGGCTCTCGGTGATACGTTTAGCGGCGATTAAGCCCTCTTCGCCATGTACCAGACGTGTCACCTGCTCAGCCAGCACATATTGCGCGCGCGGCGCTTTACCGCTGTTTTTGTCTTCTTCTTCCAGCGCGTTAATTTCCGCGATATCCATAAAGGTGAAGAACTTCAGGAAGCGATAAACGTCCGCATCAGCGGTGTTGATCCAAAACTGGTAGAACTTATACGGGCTGGTTTTCTTCGGATCCAGCCACACCGCGCCACCTTCGGTTTTACCAAATTTGGTGCCATCGGCTTTAGTGATCAGCGGAACCGTCAGGCCAAAGACCTGGTTTTGGTGCAGGCGGCGAGTCAGATCGATACCCGACGTGATGTTGCCCCACTGGTCCGAACCGCCAATTTGCAGCACCACGTCGTGCAGTTCGTTCAGACAGGCAAAGTCGTAACCTTGCAGCAGGTTGTAGGAAAACTCGGTGAACGAGATACCGACATCGTCACGGTTCAGACGCTGCTTGACCGCTTCTTTGTTAATCATCTGGTTAACAGAGAAGTGTTTGCCGATATCGCGCAGGAAGGTCAGCACGTTCATGCTACCAAACCAGTCATAGTTGTTCGCAGCGATAGCGGAGTTATCGCCACAGTCGAAATCAAGGAACGGTGCAACCTGTTTGCGGATTTTATCTACCCACTCCTGCACGGTGTCTTCGGTATTCAGTTTACGCTCGGTGGCTTTAAAGCTCGGGTCGCCAATCAGACCCGTGGCGCCACCTACCAGCGCCACGGGCTTGTGGCCAGCCTGCTGGAAGCGTTTCAGGCATAACAATGGAACCAGATGCCCCAAATGCAAGCTGTCAGCGGTGGGATCGAAGCCGCAATAGAGCGCGATCGGGCCCTGCGCCAGTCGCTCTGCTAACGCTTCCTCATCCGTCACCTGGGCCACGAGGCCCCGCTCTTGCAATTGTTTAATCAAGTTACTGCTAGCCATCAAAATCTCCATGTATAAAACGGACTGCACCTTTGCCGGTACACGACTTTTCGCCAGATGCGAAAGGATACTTCATGGGGGGCAGATAGGATAAAGCGCCGGAACACGGAGTGCCAGCGCTTATAGCAACATTTTTCAGGGATTACGGCGCGAGGCGGTCAATTTTCCACGCAGCGTTCTCGCGCTGGTATAAAAAACGGTCATGCAGGCGATTGGCACCGCCTTGCCAGAACTCCATCTGGTCGATACTGACGCGGTAGCCACCCCAGAAACTGGGTAACGGGATTTCGCCCTGCTGGAATTTTTGCTTAAGTTCAAGGAACTTGCTTTCCAGAATACCGCGCGCGGAGATGCGGCTCGATTGTTTTGATACCCAGGCGCCGATTTGGCTGTCACGCGGGCGGCTGTGGAAATACTTCACCACTTCCAGGGTTGAAAGCCGTTCCGCTTTGCCGGTGACCATCACCTGGCGCTCCAGCATATGCCATGGGAACAGCAGACTCACTGCGGGGTTGTGTTCAATATGGTGTGCCTTACGGCTGCCAAGGTTGGTATAGAACACCAGCCCTTTTTCATCATAGTGTTTGAGCAACACAATACGCTGGTAAGGTTGACCGCTTTCATCCACTGTTGCGACAACCATAGCGGTAGGATCGGCAAGCTGGGCTTCACAGGCTTGCCCCAGCCAGCGTTCAAACAATGCCAACGGTTCGGCGGGAAGGTCACCGCGACGCAGACCACCTTTGGTGTATTCACGGCGTAGATGCGCGATTTGCTGCAATTGATCGTTATCAGACATGGCGTTAGCGAAAGTAATCATCAGGTGGGGCTATTATGCGCCCCCCTGTAAAAATCTCAACGCTGTGGAATAAGCTGGCAATTATTCAACACGATGCGATCGCGTTTGTAGACGGTGGCACTCTCACCCTTCGACCAGAAAACGTAGACGCCATCGGTGTAGCGCGAGCCAGAGGCTGAAAGCCCTTGCTGTAAGGTCAGCAATTTATCATCCCAGACAAAACTCGCCTGCTGACGGGTGTTATTCATTTTTACGGTGAGCGGTTTTTCCTCACACTGGTAAACCAGCGTATCGGTATGCATGCGTTCTACAAACTGGTTGTAATAGCTGCATCCGGCAAGCAGTGCGGGCAGGCAGACGATAAGTATTTTTTTCATAGAGTATTCCCGGGACGGTCCTGGTCACGGAGGGCGAAACGCCCTCCCTAAGCCTGGTCAGTCTAGCCCGGTGCAACTAAAGTGAAATGCGGTTAACTCTGATTCTGCCGCGGGTTAGCAGGGAAAATCGCGCCGAGCACCGACGCCGCAGAAGCGCCAGTGACGGATGGCAGATTGCCCGGCAGCCCGGCCAGAGTTCGCCACGCAAGCCAGGCGAACGCCAGCGCTTCCATGTCGTCGCCGCTGATACCGGCTTCATCGGTGGTAGTGACTTCTGTACCTGGCAGCAGCCCCGCCAGACGCGCCATAACCAACGGATTGCGACACCCACCGCCGCAGACCAGCAAGCGTTCACAACCGCCACTGAGCAGCACCTGCTCGGATATCGTCACTGCCGTTAATTCAGCCAGCGTCGCCTGCACATCGCTGGCGCTTAAACCCGGAAAGTGCGAAAGATGGCGTTCTAGCCAGCTGTAATTGAAATATTCACGGCCGGTGCTTTTCGGTGCGGGCGTGGCAAAGTAGGCATCACTTAGCATGTTTTGCAGTAGCGGCAGCACCACTTTGCCTTCGCTCGCCCACTGCGCATCTTTGTCGTAGGGTTTGCCTTTTTGCCGCCAAATCCACGCGTCCATGAGCATGTTGCCCGGCCCGGTGTCGTAACCTCTGACTGGCTGGCCGGGGATCAGAAGCGATAAATTGGCGATGCCACCAATGTTGAGCACCATGCGCCGTTCTACCGGGTGCGCCAGCAGTGCATGGTGAAAGGCAGGCACCAGCGGCGCGCCCTGCCCGCCAAGCGCGATATCACGGCGGCGAAAGTCACCGACCACCGTCACCCCCGTACGCGCCGCGATTTGGTTATTATCACCAATCTGCAGAGTATGCGGCGCAATGCCTGTCGGCTCATGCCAGACGGTTTGCCCGTGACAGCCAATTGCGACGATATCTTCCGGGCGGAGTTGCTCTCGGTCCATTAACGCCAGCACCGCGTCGGCAAACAATTTGCCCAGTTGGGTATCCAGCCGCCCCAGTTGCGAAAGCGTGAGTTGCTGACCCTGACAAATCCCGAGAATCGCCTCTTTTAACGGCAACGGAATGGGAAACGTCAGACTCGCTTGCTGCGCGACCATGGTTTCATCGATTGCCGCCAGCACCACATCAACCCCATCCAGACTTGTTCCAGACATCACCCCAATGTAGCGACCCGATTTCATACGCCTTCCTTTAATGCGTGACAGAAGAGCACCACTCCACCATAAAGCGGGGGTTAACGCCATCGGCTGCAAACACTTTTTAACAATCGGCTGGATTTCCGTTAAGTGAAATTGCGCCGGGCTGCGCTTATAATCGCTTCGTTTAAATCTGGTTAAACTCGCTTTGATTATTATTTTCACCGGGATTTGGCAGAAGAGATGACCTGGTGTTGCTAAAATGCCATATAATTTAACCATGTTGGATGCCCACAAGGGCGTTTCATGGTGAACAGGAGATTCATAAATGATGTTACGTGCACTGGCAGTTTCGCTGATTGGTTTTTCTTTGGCTGGCTGCGTGAATAACGACACGCTTTCCGGTGATGTTTACTCTGCATCCGAAGCTAAACAGGTGCAGAATGTCACTTACGGCACCATTGTTAACGTCCGTCCGGTACAGATTCAGGGCGGCGACGATAACAATGTCATCGGCGCGCTTGGCGGTGCAGTGCTGGGTGGTTTCCTTGGCAATACCGTTGGTGGCGGTACGGGCCGTTCTCTGGCCACCGCAGCAGGCGCAGTAGCCGGTGGCGTTGCAGGGCAATCCGTCCAGGGTTCACTGAATAAAACGCAAGGCGTTGAGCTGGAAATTCGTAAAGATGATGGCAACACCATTATGGTCGTACAGAAACAGGGCAACACCCGTTTCTCCGCAGGCCAGCGCGTCGTGATGGCAAGCAACGGTCGTCAGATTACCGTTTCCCCGCGTTAATTCCCGCATCGGGTGGTCACGCCAGTGGCCGCCCTTTCTTATTGCCGATACTGAATGTTGATGTAAAAAAGCCTTGCGAATGCAAGGCTTTGCTGGTCAATCTCGCGACTGAAGCTCATTGATGTTTTGTTCCAGCCGGCCAATCATTTTAATCAACAGATCGAGTTCTTCCGCAGAGATCCCGGAAAGTATTTCCCCCCGAGTTTTACGAATAACCGTCTCCATCTCTTCAATGATTGGGTCCGCTTTTTCTGTCAATTTGATCCGCTTTGCCCGGCGATCGTTGGCGCAGGTCTGGCGAGAAATAAGGCCTTTCTCTTCCAGTTGATCCAGCGTACGCACCAGCGAAGGCTGCTCAATGCCAATCGCTTTTGCCAGTTGAATTTGCGACTGTTCGGGCGGCAGCTGATGAATATTATGCAGCGTTACCCAGTGAGTCTGCGTTAATTCCAGAGGTTTTAGGCGATGGTCAATCAAAGCGCGCCAGACGCGCACTAAGCGTGCCAGATCAGAACCTAATGGCGATTCCAATTTCATCTCCTTATAATTAGCTTGCTAAGTTATTATACTCATTTTAGAATAGTTTGCAGTATTTATATTGGTAAAACAAATGTATTGCGGTTCTCGCCGGGGCTTACGTTGAGATTCCACCTGCCTTAGCAACACGCAGTGATTGGCACTTATCTAATGATAATCACCAATCTGGCGATCCGTTAGGTTGCACAGGACACAAAGTGTGAAGTTGAACTCAAGTTTCCCGAACTTACCCCTGCAAGACCTGATTTTTGGCGCATCGGTCTATTTCCCTCCCGTATTTAAAGTGGTCATGCTGGGCTTTCTGTTCTGGCTTATCGCTCACCGCCTGTTGCGCGGGTGGATTTATGCGGGTGCTATCTGGCACCCCATCCTGATGGATCTCTCCTTGTTTGTTATTGCGCTGAGCCTCGCCCTCGGCTTGCTAATGGTGTGGTAATTATGCGCCTGAAATCCCTGAAATATTTCTCCACTCTATTGGTGCTGGCAGTGGCGATTGTCGCGGCCTGGTGGATGTGGAACTTTTATATGCAATCCCCCTGGACGCGTGACGGTAAAATCCGCGCTGAGCAAGTCAGTATTACGCCGCAAGTCTCAGGCAGCATTACCAAATTGACGGTAAAAGATAACCAGTTTGTTAAGGCAGGTGATCTGCTATTTCGTCTCGACGATACGCCTTACCACATTGCTGAACTAAACGCCGAGGCCCAACTGGCTCGTACGCAAACCGATCTGGCGAAAGCGAATAACGAAGCCACTCGCCGTCGCCATCTTTCACAAAACTACATCTCCGCAGAAGATCTCGATACTGCCAATATTAGTGTTAAAGCCGCTCAGGCAAGTGTTGCGGCGGCGCAGGCGCAACTTGCACAGGCACAATGGCAATTGGCACAAACTCAGGTTAGGGCACCGGTGGACGGCTGGATCACGAACCTTTCCACCCGCACCGGGAATTACGCCACCGCCGGGCAACCAGTTTTCGCGCTGGTAGACAGCCATTCTTTTTATGTGATGGGTTACTTCGAAGAGACCAAATTGCGTCATATCCATGAAGGGGCAACAGCGAAGATTGTGCTTTATAGTGGAGACATTACGTTACAGGGTCACGTCTCAAGTATTGGTCGCGCTATCTATGATCAAAGTATCGAAACTGACAGCGGTTTGGTTGCCGATATCAAACCGAACGTGCCGTGGGTACGGCTGGCGCAGCGTGTGCCGGTACGTATTCAGTTTGATAATCTGCCCGCCGGGCTGACGCTGATTTCCGGTACCACTTGCACCGTGGCGATTGGCGGTCAGTAATGAAATTGCCTGTCTGGCTCTGGCAAAATCTGCCATGGGTGAAAGCCTCTACCGGGCAGTGGCGCTATGCGCTGCGCAACGGCGTCGCTATGTGTCTGGCACTCACAGTGGCTTATTATCTCAATCTCGATGAACCATACTGGGCCATGACATCCGCCGCCGTCGTCAGCTTCCCCACTGTCGGCGGCGTGATCAGTAAAAGCCTCGGCCGTATTGCCGGGAGCCTGCTTGGGGCCAGCGCGGCGCTGATCATTGCCGGGCAGACACTCAACGATCCGTGGCTGTTTCTGTTTGCTATGGCTGCCTGGATTGGCTTTTGTACCTGGGCTTGCGCGCAGTTCACCAATAATGTCGCTTATGCCTTTCAACTGGCAGGTTATACCGCTGCGATTATCGCTTTCGCAATGGTCGATGTGACCGATATTACCGAGCTGTGGGACATTGCTCAGGCACGCGTATGCGAAGTGATTCTGGGAATTTTGTGCGGCGGCATGATGATGATCATCCTGCCCGGCAACGCGGACGGTACAACCCTGCTGTCGGCATTGAAAAGAATGCATGCGCGGTTGCTGGAACATGCAAGCCTCCTGTGGCAACCAGAAACCACAGACGCAATCCGTACCGCACATGAGAGCGTTATCGGCCAGATCCTCACGACCAATTTACTGCGAATTCAGGCGTTCTGGAGCCATTACCGTTTCCGGCGGCAAAACAGTTTGCTTACCTGGTTACTGCACCAGCAGTTGCGCATGACCAGTGTGATCTCAAGCCTGCGCAGAATGCTACTGAACTGGCCCGACGCCCCGGAAAATGTGCGCCCGGTTCTCGAACAATTGCTTGCCGCGCTTGCTCACCCGCGCACGGATGCGCTTACCGTCGCGCGTATTATTGCCCCGCTCGCGCCCGGAATAAGCGGCGATTATCGGCACCACGCATTCTGGCAGCGGTTACGCTACTTTTGCTGTTTATACCTCACCAGTAGCCGCTGGCTGGCACGCGTGGAGAATGCTTCGCCGGTCAGCAGCTATACGCCGCCGAGAAGCCCGGGGTTGATGCGTTATACGGATAATGCCGAAGCGCTGTGGAGCGGCATTCGCACTTTTTGCGCACTGAGTCTGGTCGGCGCATGGAGCATCAATACGCAGTGGGAATCGGGTTCGGCGGCGCTGACGCTGGCGGCTATCAGCTGTGTGCTCTACTCCGTCTCGCCCGCGCCGTTTAACTCCCTGACGCTACTGCTGCGCACCTTGATATTGCTGTCGCTGTTCAGCTTTATAGTGAAATTCGGCCTGATGGTGCAAATCAGCGAGCTGGCGGTGTTTCTGCTGTTTTTGTTCCCGCTGTTAACCACCCTACAATTGTTGAAACTGCAAATGCCAAAACTGGCCGGGTTGTGGGGGCAATTGATTGTTTTTATGGGCTCATTTATCGCAGTGACCAATCCACCGGTTTATGACTTTGCTGATTTCTTAAATGACAATCTGGCGAAGATCTTAGGCGTTGCGCTGGCGTGGCTTGCTTTCGCCGTGTTACGCCCCGGTTCGGATGCCCGCAAAAGCCGGCGCCATATTCGCACGCTGCGCCGCAGTTTTGTTGATCAACTCAGCCGCCTGCCGCAACTGAGTGAGCATGAGTTTGAGTCAGTCGTCTACCATCACATTAGCCAGTTAAGTCATAGCCAGGACGCACAAGCTCGGCGCTGGCTGCTGCGCTGGGGCGTTGTGTTGTTGAATTGCTCACATGTTGTCTGGCAGCTACGCAGTTGGGAAATCCGTTCGGATCCTCTCGCCAAAGTCCGCGAGTTATGCATTGTTTTATTGCGGGATGTGATGAGTGAGCGTGGCGTCCAGCAACGAACGCTTTCTGCCACGCTGGCAGAGCTACAGCGGATTAGCGCGGTGCTGGGTAAACATCACCAGCCTGCCGCGAGAGAACTGGCTTCGGTTGTCTGGCGCTTATATTGCGCGCTCTCGCAACTGGAGCAAGCCCCGGCCGCCGGGACGCTTACTTGATCACGCCACAAGCGTAACGTGCACCGCCACCGCCGAGCGGTTTCGGTTGATCGGACATATTATCGCCGCCGACGTGCACCATCAGCGCTTTACCTTTCACGTCCGAGAGTTTTTTCAGACGCGGCGCCACCACCGGGTCGGTCGCTTTTCCGTCGTTGTTGACGACCAGCACTGGCAGGTCGCCTAAATGTCCTGCGCCCTCTGGCCCTTCATGCTTGCCGGTGTGTTGCGGATCGAGATGCCCTCCTGCCGCTTCAGCCGCAGAGGCTTTCCCCTCTTTAATAGCAGGCTGGCAACTGCCTTTGGCATGGACGTGAAAACCATGCTCGCCGGGCGGCAGGGCTTTCAGGTCTGGCGCAAATTCCAGCCCTTTATCGGTTTCGCTGATTTTTACACTACCAACAGACTGCCCAACGCCTTGCGCAGTGACCAGGTTCATTTCCACTTCTTCACTGGCGGCTTGCGCCCCGGCGCAAACAACGAGCGCCAGCACAGCCAGACTAAAACGCTTCATATGACCTCCTTTGGTCTGTTTTGCCCTGTAAGTTTAAACCAGGATGGCAGACTTCACCGGGAGGTCATTTGCCTGCATTATGGAACGTCGTAACCAAGTGCCGCTTTGCGAATACGGAACCACTGCTGGCGCGTCATCTGTAGGTTCAATGCTCCCAGCGCTGAACGTACGCGCTCAATTTTACCCGAGCCAATAATCGGCAGTGGCGCAGACGGCAGACGCATCACCCAGGCATAGACCACCTGTTCGATGGTTTCAGCATTCAATTCCAGCGCAACGCGTGCCAGTTCATCACGCAGCGGCTGGAACGCCGCATCGTTAAACAGACGCCCGCCGCCGAGACATGACCATGCCATCGGGCGAATACGCAACTGTTGCAGTTGATCCAGCGTGCCATCCAGCAGTAGGGGCTGGTGTACTGGCGAGATCTCGACCTGGTTGGTCGCCAGCGTAAACGGCAGGCGTGACTGCAACAGTGAGAACTGAGCCGGTGTGAAGTTAGAAACGCCAAAATGGTGTACTTTTCCGCTCTGATGCAAATGCAGAAAAGCTTCCGCCACCTCATCGGCGTCCATCAACGGATCGGGACGGTGGATCAGTAATAAATCAAGATGATCGGTGGCAAGATTCACCAGCGACTGCTCGGCACTGCGAATGATGTGGTCGCACTCAGTAATGTAATGACCCAGCGCATGTTCCGGTTTTGCGGTGGTGGCAATCCCGCATTTGCTGACAATCTCCATGCGGGCACGCAGATGTGGAGCGAGTTTCAGCGCCTCGCCAAATGCGGCTTCACACTGATAACCGCCATAGATATCCGCGTGATCAACCGTGGTAACACCAAGATCAAGATGAGATTCGATAAAGCTAACCAGCTGTTGCGGGGACATGTTCCAGTCCATTAAACGCCAGTAGCCCATCACAAAACGGGAGAATTCCGGGCCTTGCGGCGCGAGGGCAATACGTTGAACCATAATGATTTCCTCGAAGGTAATTTGCCTTCGAGTATACGCATTTTCGCTATTAAAACAGTGAAGGTTGCTGAGGTTCTTCCGCAGAAGACGCTTTGTTTGCGCGCATTTTGCGCTGCAAGCGCTGGCGGCACAAGCGCAGCACCTCCTGCTTTTGTGTATCGGTCATTTTTTGCCAGTTAAAACGTTCATCGCGGCTACGCATGCAGCCACGACAAAAGCCACGCTCATCCGACTGGCAAATACCGCGGCACGGGCTCTGGACGGGGAAAAACTCCAGTTGTTCTGGCACAGTTGTCTCCGTTAAAACAGGCAGTTCCTTTTATTGAAGACTGCCTGTCGGCAACGTGCAAGGTGAAAAGCGCATTGTTTGCCACTTGCACCAGACCGATCGGTCTAGTAGAGTGGCGCGATGAGCAGAAATACCGAACACGACACGCGCGAACATTTACTGGCGACCGGCGAGCAGCTTTGCATGCATCGCGGGTTTACCGGTATGGGCCTGAGCGAATTGCTGAAAACGGCGGAAGTGCCAAAAGGATCTTTTTACCACTATTTTCGCTCCAAAGAGGCATTCGGCGTGGCGTTACTTGAGCGTCACTACGCAGGTTATCACCAGCGACTGGCGACCCATTTTGCCAGCGGACCGGGAAATTACCGCGACAGGCTGCTGGCGTATTATCAGGAGACGCTCCGGCAGTTTAGCCAACAGGGAATTATTAGCGGCTGCCTGACAGTGAAACTGTCGGCTGAAGTGTGCGATCTGTCGGAAGATATGCGTTCAGCAATGGACAAAGGCGCGCGCGGCGTTATCGCCCTGCTCGCGGATGCGCTGGAAAGCGGGCGTAACGATCGAAGCTTAACGTTTCAGGGCGAACCACTAACGCAGGCGCAAGTATTGTATTCCTTGTGGTTAGGCGCCAATTTGCAGGCCAAAATTTCGCGAAGTGCCCTGCCGCTGGAAAGCGCGCTGGCACACGCAAAGAACATCATCGCAAAGCCTGTCTGATAGCAGGCATTTTTATTTCACTTTTTACTAGTCGACCGGTCTATTCAGGAGTTGTTATGTCCAGTAAATTATTTACGCCGCTGAAAGTGGGCGCAGTTACCGTTCCAAACCGCGTTTTTATGGCGCCGTTGACGCGACTGCGCAGCATCGAACCGGGTGATATTCCCACGCCGTTGATGGCGGAATATTATCGTCAACGCGCCAGCTCGGGCCTGATTATCAGCGAAGCCACGCAAATCTCCGCCCAGGCGAAAGGCTATGCCGGCGCACCGGGTCTGCACAGCGCGGAGCAAATCGCGGCATGGCAGAAAATCACCGATGCGGTTCATCGCGAAAACGGCCGTATTGCCGTACAACTGTGGCACACCGGTCGTATCTCACACAGCAGTCTGCAACCGGGCGGAGCAGCGCCGGTCGCACCGTCGGCCATCAACGCAGGCACTCGCACCTCTCTGCGTGATGCCAACGGCAACGCCACGCGTGAAGACACATCCACGCCGCGCGCGCTGGAAATCGACGAAATCCCGGGTATTGTTAATGACTTCCGCCAGGCTGTAGCCAATGCGCGCGATGCCGGGTTTGACCTGGTTGAGCTGCACTCGGCTCATGGCTATCTGTTGCACCAGTTCCTTTCACCGTCCGCCAACCAGCGTACCGATCAGTACGGCGGCAGCGTGGAAAATCGCGCGCGCCTGGTACTGGAAGTGGTCGACGCGGTGAGCAAAGAGTGGGATGCAGAGCGCATTGGTATTCGCGTGTCCCCTATCGGCTCTTTCCAGAACATGGATAACGGCCCGAACGAGGAAGCCGATGCGTTGTATCTGATTGAAGAACTGGGCAAGCGTGGCATTGCTTACCTGCATATGTCAGAGCCGGACTGGGCAGGTGGCGAACCGTACACCGACGCTTTCCGTGAAAAAGTACGCGCACGTTTCCACGGCCCGATCATTGGCGCTGGTGCCTATACTCCGGAAAAAGCAGAAGAGTTGATCGAGAAAGGTTTGATTGATGCGGTAGCCTTTGGCCGCGCCTATATCGCCAACCCGGATCTGGTGAAACGTCTGCAACTGAAAGCGGAACTGAACCCACAGCGCCCAGAAAGCTTCTATGGCGGCGGCGCGGAAGGTTACACCGACTATCCTTCTCTGTGATCCTCTGATTGTTGATTGATAGCGGCGGGCCTGCGCCGCTATACTAAAACTGTGTTTCTATTCGGAACGTTAACACATTCATACAAGAGGATATTATGCGCTTACTTCACACCATGCTGCGCGTCGGCAACCTACAACGCTCCATCGAATTTTATACTAACGTGCTGGGCATGAAGCTGCTGCGTACCAGTGAAAACCCGGAATATAAATATTCGCTGGCTTTCGTTGGCTACGGCCCGGAAAGCGAAGAAGCGGTGATTGAACTGACCTACAACTGGGGCGTGGAAAGCTACGATCTGGGCAATGCTTATGGTCATATCGCGCTGAGCGTGGAAAACGCGGCACAAGCTTGCGAAGCTATCCGCAACAACGGTGGTAATGTCACGCGTGAAGCGGGTCCGGTAAAAGGTGGAACCACGGTTATCGCCTTTGTTGAAGATCCGGACGGTTACAAAATCGAGCTAATCGAAGAGAAAGACGCCGGTAACGGCCTGGGTAACTGATCCCCACCGGGCGCGGTTTGCGCCCGCTGTTTTACATCCCTTCGTAAAATTTGCCATAATGCGCTGCCATTTTCCCGTATCAAGAGATCCTGATGTCCGATAACGCTCAACTGACTGGTCTGTGCGACCGTTTTCGCGGTTTTTACCCTGTGGTAATTGATGTTGAAACCGCCGGGTTTAACGCGAAAACCGACGCGCTGCTGGAAGTCGCCGCCATTACGCTGAAAATGGATGAGCAAGGCTGGCTTATGCCCGACAGCACGCTGCATTTCCACGTTGAGCCTTTCGAAGGCGCGAATCTGCAACCCGAAGCGCTGGCCTTTAACGGCATTGATCCGAACAACCCGCTGCGTGGCGCGGTGAGTGAACATGACGCGCTGCATGCCATTTTTAAAATGGTGCGTAAAGGCATTAAAGATCAGGGCTGTAATCGCGCAATCATGGTGGCGCATAACGCAACTTTCGATCACAGTTTTATGATGGCCGCTGCGGAACGCGCTTCGCTAAAACGCAACCCGTTCCACCCGTTTGTGACTTTCGATACTGCGTCCTTAAGCGGGCTGGCGCTCGGGCAGACAGTGCTGTCGAAAGCGTGTGCCACCGCTGGTATTGCGTTTGATGCCTCTCAGGCGCACTCCGCGCTGTATGATACCGAGCAAACCGCCCTGCTATTTTGTGAAATCGTCAACCGCTGGAAGCGTCTCGGCGGCTGGCCGCTGCCCATAGCGGATGAAAATCAGGCATAAAAAAAGCGACCGTCAGGTCGCTTTTTTATTAGCAGAAATTATTCTGCGCTCGGCTCGTCTTTATGCTTTGCCGCCGCTTCTTTGATAAGCGTCTGCAGTTCACCGCGCTGATACATTTCGATGACGATATCGCAGCCGCCGACCAGTTCACCTTCAACCCACAGCTGCGGGAAGGTTGGCCAGTTAGCGTATTTCGGCAGTTCTGCACGAATATCCGGGTTTTGCAGAATGTCTACATAGGCAAAACGTTCACCGCATGCAGAAAGCGCTTGCACCGCCTGGGCGGAGAAACCGCAGCTTGGTAGCTTCGGAGAGCCTTTCATATACAGCAGAATCGGGTTTTCAGCGATCTGGCGCTGGATTTTTTCAAGTGTTGTGCTCATTGTCTTGCTTCCTTCAACTTCTTCTACGGCAGATGTTCGCCATTGTAACGGTTCAGAGGGGCATCGGAAAATAACATTTTGTTCACCGTTCATGATTTTATCGTCTGTCAGTAAAAGTTGCCTTAGGAATATGACTTAACTCAACTCGCCGTCCCGCTTGCTGCCTAACTCTTGAGCACATAGAAACGTTTTGCTGCTTTTTTTTGCGCTTGTTAACGAAACCCAGCTATAGATGCAAAAACAGTATTAACTTTTGGGCTTTTTATGGATTAAAATCGACGAGTTTTAAAAAACCATTCGCAGGCATATTAAATGCTTGCCCTAACAGGGGATTGCTCAGTGGCGCGGATACCAAAAGCTTCAATCACGCTCTGTGCTTTGTTGTTCACCACGCTTTCTTTCACGCCATTGGCGAATGCCTCTGAACAGGCACGAGCGTCGGCCGTGCAAAAAGCGCATCTGGCGAAAGCATCCGAACGTAAGAAAAAAAATACATCACAAAAGACATCAAAGAAAAACAGTCGCAGTCCGGCAGAAAAAACTACCAGCAAAAAAACAACGGAGAGCAAAAAAACTCCGGCAAACAAAAAAGTTTCCACCAGCAAAAAAGCCAGCAAAATCACCTCGCGTCGTAATGCATCCAGCCCGTTGAAAACCACCGCCGTCACCTGGACTGAAAAATGTACGCCGCGCAAAGGCCACAAACCGCACTGTGTGAAAGTCAAAAGCACTAACGCCATCGCCGATGTGCATAAAGTTCGTATTCAAAAAGCACAAAAAACTGCTATGTCCAAGCTGATGAATCAGATTGGCAAGCCTTATCACTGGGGCGGCACCTCGCCGACCACCGGTTTCGATTGCAGTGGCCTGGTCTATTACGCGTATAAGGATCTGGTGAAGTTCCGTATTCCGCGTACCGCCAATGAAATGTATCACCTGCGCGATGCTTCGCCGGTGAATGTGGCGGAGCTCGAGAGCGGCGATCTGGTGTTTTTCCGCACCCAGGGCCGTGGTACAGCCGATCACGTAGGCGTGTATGTTGGCAATGGTAAATTCATTCAGTCTCCGCGTAGCGGCCAGGATATCCAGGTTACGTCGCTGAGTGAAGATTACTGGCAACGTCATTATGTTGGCGCGCGTCGCGTCGTGACGCCGAAAACCATTCGCTAATCCCTCACCTGCCGCACCTGCGGCAGGTAACTCCCTCTTTTGTCTGACCTTTCGATTTGCTACCCTAACCCGCACACCCAATAGGGCTATTGGGTGTCATTAAAATAATGAAAGGAGAATAGCAATGTCGTTTGAATTACCTGCATTACCGTATGCAAAAGACGCCCTGGCGCCGCATATCTCAGCCGAAACGCTGGAATACCACTATGGCAAACATCATCAAACGTATGTCACCAATCTCAACAATTTGATCAAAGGCAGCACTTTCGAAGGCAAAACGCTGGAAGAGATCGTAAAAAGCAGCGAAGGCGGCGTATTCAATAACGCCGCCCAAGTCTGGAATCATACTTTCTACTGGAACTGCCTGGCGCCGAATGCCGGTGGCGAACCAACTGGCGAGCTGGCGGCGGCTATCGCCAAATCCTTCGGCAGCTTTGCCGAATTCAAAGCGCAATTCACCGATGCCGCAGTGAAAAACTTCGGTGCGGGCTGGACGTGGCTGGTGAAAAAAGCGGATGGCGCATTGGCCATCGTTTCAACGTCTAATGCGGGCACCCCGCTGACTAGCGATGCAACCCCGCTGTTAACCGTCGATGTGTGGGAACATGCGTACTACATCGATTACCGTAATGCGCGTCCGAACTACCTCGAACATTTCTGGGCGCTGGTAAACTGGTCATTCGTTGCCAAAAATTTCGCTGCATAAACGTGGCATAAAGCAAAGGAGGGGCAAGCCCCTCCTTTTTTGCATTTCTGCTATTTATTCTGCTGCAGCATAAGCACGTTCTGGCTGTGAGCGGCCAGAGAACAGCACCACCAGCAGGCCCAGCCCGGCAATAATCGCCCCCATAACCGGGACGAAATCATAACCCAGCCCACCGGAAATCACTGCCCCACCGGCTGCCGCGCCCAGCGCGTTACCGAGGTTAAAGGCACCGATATTGACCGATGATGAAAGCCCAGGTGCTTCGTGTGCAACTCGCATTACGCGCATCTGCAACGGCGGAACCACCGCAAACGTCGCCGCGCCCCACACCACCATGCTGATGGCCGCGCCCACTTCGCTGCGCGCCAGGAACGGGATCGCCAGCATGATGGCAATCAGCAGGATTAAAAAGCCTTTCAGCGTGCCGGTGACCGAGCGATCCGCCAGTTTACCGCCGAGATAGTTACCAATGGAGAAGCCAACGCCAATCAACACCAGCATCGCCGTCACAAAAATGGAAGTGGCATCGGTAATGGTGTGCAGCACCGGCGCAATATAGGTATACAGCGTGAACATGGCGCCTGCGCCGAGCACAGTCGTCAGCAGCGCAGACAACACTTGTGGGCGTACCAGCACCGAAAGCTCTTTACGTACATCCGGGCGCTCACCTGCCCCACCTTTCGGCAGCGAAAAGAACAGGCTCGCCATGGCAATCACACCCAGCCCGGCGGTGGCCATAAACGACATGCGCCAGCCAATGGTTTCACCCAGCCATGTTGCGGCAGGTACACCGCCAATGTTAGCAATGGTCAGTCCCATGAACATGGTCGCCACCGCGCTAGCCTGCTTCTCTTTCGCGACAACGCTTGCTGCCACCACCGAGCCAAGACCAAAGAAAGCACCATGGTTCAGGCTGGTGACGATACGCGCCAGCATTAATGTGGTGTAATCCGGTGCAATCGCCGATAGCACGTTACCGAGCGTAAAAATCGCCATCAAAAAGATCAGCGCGTTGCGTCTGCCACGGTGCGACAGCAGCAGCGTCATCAACGGCGCACCGACCATCACACCGATAGCATAAGCGCTAATCAGCATCCCCGCCGCCGGAATAGAGACGTCAACACCGCGGGCAATAACCGGCAGTAATCCCATCGGGGAAAACTCGGTGGTACCAATGCCGAAGGCGCCAATCGCCAGGGCAAGCAAAGGGAAATTAATTTTCATCTGTCACTCCAAAAAAGACATGCCGACTTGCGACCCTGTCGCTGAAGTCAAAAGTATGACAGCAATCACAAAAAACAGAAGTTAGCAGAATGACAAAAGATTATTGCAGAAGTGATAACAATAGCGGGGGGAAGAAAAACGAGGGAGAAGGCTCTCCCTCGCGATAGATCAATGCAGTGCAGCAGTCAGGCCGCCGAAAACAATCAGGCTCAGAACGATGACGGTAGTAACTAAAGAATACTTCAGATCGGTGCTCATCAATTTTCCCCTTTTTAATTTCCCCACAAAAAGTGAGATAACGCATTTTTGCACAAATTATCTTAAAAATCTTGCGGGAATTCGCAGGAGAAACGTTTTAATACTTCCCCTTTTGCTCAAGATCAGACAAAATTCGACGCTAAATTTATTAGCGTACCGGCCATTGACTCCCCTCCTGACGTCCCGTGTCGTTTTCCCGGCGTACCGCACCCCCTTTGATGGGTATAGGGTGATTAAAGGCAAACGTTTACCTAAAGTATTATCAGGAGCTTATGATATGGTCTGGAGTGATATCTGATGGCAACGATTAAAGACGTAGCGAAACGAGCAAACGTTTCAACTACAACCGTATCACATGTAATCAACAAAACCCGTTTCGTCGCCGAAGAGACACGCAACGCCGTGTGGGCGGCAATTAAAGAGTTGCACTATTCCCCCAGCGCCGTCGCTCGCAGCCTGAAAGTCAATCACACAAAATCGATCGGCTTGCTGGCAACCAGCAGCGAAGCGGCCTATTTTGCCGAAATTATCGAAGCCATAGAGAAAAAGTGCTTCCAGAAGGGTTACACCTTAATCCTCGGCAATGCCTGGAATAGCCTGGAAAAACAGGGCGCTTATCTGTCGATGATGGCGCAAAAGCGCGTCGATGGTTTACTGGTGATGTGTTCCGAATACCCGGAATCACTATTGAGCATGCTGGAAGAGTACCGCCATATTCCCATGGTGGTGATGGACTGGGGCGAATCGAAGGCCGACTTTACTGATTCCGTTATTGATAACGCCTTTGAAGGCGGGTACATGGCCGGGCGTTATCTTATCGATCGTGGACATCGCGATATTGGCGTGATCCCCGGGCCTCTGGAGCGTAACACGGGTGCTGGCCGCCTGGCAGGCTTTATGAAAGCGATGGAAGAAGCCCTTATTACTGTGCCGGAAAACTGGATAGTACAGGGTGATTTCGAGCCGGAATCCGGCTATCGCGCAATGCAGCAAATCCTTGGTCAAACGCATCGCCCTACCGCAGTCTTTTGCGGCGGCGACATTATGGCGATGGGCGCGCTTTGCGCTGCCGATGAAATGGGTTTACGCGTACCGCAGGATATTTCCCTGATCGGTTATGACAATGTTCGCAACTCACGCTTTTTTACCCCGGCCTTGACCACGATTCACCAGCCGAAAGATTCGCTGGGGGAAACGGCGTTTACCATGCTGCTTGATCGCATCGTCAACAAGCGCGAAGAGTCACAGTCTATTGAAGTGCACCCGCGCCTGGTTGAGCGCCGCTCCGTGGCCGATGGCCCGTTCCGCGACTACCGCCGCTAACCGCTTCTGACGGAGCCGTTAATTCGGCTCCCGTAACCACTCGTCATTCAGCGTTTCACTATCCCCCAGATATTCCAGCAGCCAGTTTAACGCTGGGGAAGCCTCATTTTGTTGCCACGTCAGACAGCACGCCGCATCCGGGAAGGGATTTTCCAGGGTCAGCGCAACCCAGTCGCCACTGTCGAGGCGCGGGCGGGCAAAGTGTGCCGGTACCATTCCCACGCATAACCCTGCAGATAAGCAAGCCTCTGATGATGCCCAATCAGGGACAATCACGCGTTTCTGATTATCCAGCAGCCAGGTAATACGTTTCGGCAACGAACGGGACGTATCTTCCTGGATAAGTGAAGGCCAGTTGCGCAAGGTGTCGTCGCTAAGCGGGCCCGCCATCGACGCCAACGGATGGCGGCTGGAAACCACACATTTCCAGCTCAGCATTCCCATATCACGAAACGCATAACGTCCACCGACGGGGATTGCTTGCGTTGCACCAATCGCCAGTTCAACCCGCCCATCAGCAAGCGCATCCCAGACTCCGTTAAAGACTTCCTGATAGACCTGCAACTCAACATCACTGAAATGGCGATAGAAATCGACGATCAATTGCCGGGTGCGTTCAGGTTTTACAATGTTGTCGACGGCAATCGCCAGTTGCCCGCGCCAACCATTGGCGATTTGCTGGCACTGCTGACGAGTGACCTGCATTTTTTTGATAACAGCTCGCCCTTCTTTCAAAAACCAGACCCCGGCAGGCGTGAGTTCTACATCCCGATGACGGCGCTCAAACAGCGGAACAGCAAGCCACTCTTCAAGCTGCCGCACGGTATAGCTCACCGCAGAAGGTACACGATGTAACTCCTGCGCCGCACCGCTAAAACTGCCATTACGCGCTACAGCATCAACCACTTCCAGCGAATATTCTGACCACATAATCTGCCTGCAAAAATTTTGAAACCACTACGCAAATATTAGCGTTTCACAAGCGCTAATGCACTCCTTACACTCGACAGCCCTGATTACCTGCAATAAAGAGAAACCCTAATGCAACCTGGCAACGGATTTTTAGTCTGGCTCGCGGGATTAAGCGTGCTCGGCTTTTTAGCCACTGATATGTACCTCCCCGCCTTCAGCGCGATACAGCAAGATTTACACACATCGTCTGCGGTGGTTAGCGCAACTTTAAGCCTGTTTCTGGCGGGCTTTGCCATTGCGCAATTGGTATGGGGGCCGCTATCAGATCGCTATGGTCGCAAGCCGGTTTTACTGGCCGGGCTGGCGATTTTTGCGCTGGGCTGTCTTGGAACATTATGGGTACGCGATGCAACCTTGTTACTGGTGCTGCGTTTTGTGCAAGCCGTGGGGGTCTGCGCCGCCACGGTAAGCTGGCAGGCGCTGGTGACGGATAACTACCCTGCGCATCGCGTCAATCGCATCTTCGCCACCATTATGCCGCTCGTGGGTTTGACGCCAGCGCTGGCACCGTTGCTGGGCGCCTGGATCCTTGCGCATTTCAACTGGCAGGCCATTTTCGCCACCTTACTGGCGATTACGTTAATTCTGATGATCCCGGCATGGCGACTGAAATCACCGGCGAAGAAAATTGAACACCACGAACAACCGCTGACATTTATGGACCTGCTGTGCGCTCGGGACTACCGCGGAAACGTAATTATCTATGCCGCCTGCTCTGCCAGCTTCTTCGCCTGGCTGACCGGCTCGCCGTTTATTCTGCATGAAATGGGTTATGGCCCATCGGTTATTGGCCTCAGTTATGTACCGCAAACCATCGCCTTTTTGGTGGGCGGTTACGGTTGCCGTGCCGCGTTGCAGAAATGGCAGGGTTCTCGTTTGCTACCGTGGCTGCTGGGAGCTTTCGCGTTAAGTGTCCTCGCCACCTGGGCCGTCGGTTTTATGCCGGATGTTTCGCTGACCGCGCTGCTCATCCCCTTCTGCTTTATGGCAATGGCGAACGGCGCGATTTACCCTATCGTGGTCGCGCAGGCTCTGCGCCCTTTCCCGCAGGCAACCGGCCGCGCGGCCGCATTGCAGAATACGCTACAGCTGGGTTTATGTTTCCTGGCAAGTCTGGTCGTCTCATGGCTAATCGCAACGCCACTGCTCACCACCACCAGTGTTATGGTGTCAATGGTGTTACTGGCCGCGTTGGGCTATCGGCTACAGCGCCGTACTCAGGATGAACTGGCGGATAAAAAGGTTGTGGCTCCCTCATCGCATTGATAATTGCGCAAGCGACTATCAATAACACAGTGATTAGCTTGCTACCTGCTTTTTATTGAATCACCCGATATTGAAGCCTATACTCATTTTCGGCTGTTTCATAAATACGATAAATATTATGCATTAACGGGTACCGGATTGTACCCGTTTACCCATGGAAGGCCTTTCGGCAAGGGTTCTCTCCCTTCCTCTGTTCTACGTCGGATATCAGCCTCACGGTGAAAACCGTGAGATTTCTCACAAGCCCGAAAAAGCGTCTACGCTGTTTGAAGGTTCTGATCACTGCGAGTGATGGAGAAGTTATGAGTTCATCGTGTATAGAAGAAGTTAGCGTACGGGATGACAATTGGTTCCGTATAGCAAACGAACTGCTGGGTCGCGCAGGTATCCGCATCAACGGTCCCGCAGCGTCAGATATTCAGGTGAAAAACCCTGATTTTTTCAAACGTGTTTTACAAGAAGGTTCGCTCGGACTCGGCGAAAGTTATATGGACGGCTGGTGGGATTGCGCCCGCCTGGACATATTCTTTACCAAAGTCCTGCGCGCCGGGCTGGAAAACCAACTTCCACACCATCTCAAAGACACACTCCGCATTGCCGGAGCAAGATTATTTAATCTGCAAAGTAAAAAAAGGGCCTGGATTGTGGGCAAAGAACATTACGATCTCGGTAATGATCTGTTTACCCGCATGCTGGATCCGCAGATGCAATACTCTTGCGCCTACTGGAAAGACGCTGAAACGCTGGATGACGCACAACGGGCAAAATTGCGGCTTATTGGTGACAAGCTGCAATTGAAACCCGGTATGCGCGTGCTGGATATTGGCTGTGGATGGGGTGGACTGGCGCAGTTTATGGCGCAAAATTACGGCGTCAGCGTGGTGGGTGTGACAATTTCTGCAGAGCAGCAAAAACTGGCGCAGAAACGTTGCGAAGGGCTGGATGTCGATATTCGCTTGCAGGATTATCGCGACCTTGACGAGCAATTTGACCGCATTGTCTCCGTTGGTATGTTTGAACATGTCGGGCCAAAAAACTACGCGACCTACTTCCGCGTCGTCGATCGTAACCTGAAACCCGATGGCATTTTTTTACTGCACACCATCGGCTCAAAACGTACCGATCACAGTGTTGATCCGTGGATCAACCGCTACATTTTCCCGAATGGCTGCCTGCCTTCTGTGCGACAGATTGCGGATGCCAGCGAATCACATTTTGTGATGGAAGACTGGCACAATTTCGGCGCGGATTATGACCGTACGTTGATGGCGTGGCATGAGCGTTTTCTTAATAGTTGGCCGGAAATCGCCGACAACTACTCGGAACGCTTTAAACGGATGTTCAGCTATTATCTCAATGCCTGTGCAGGGGCGTTTCGTGCGCGCGATATTCAGCTCTGGCAGGTGGTTTTTAGCCGGGGTATTGAACACGGATTACGCGTAGCGCGTTAAAAAAATAAACCCCGGCATGCCGGGGTTTATTTTTACTCTTCGCTGGCTGCTGCGACGATCGCCGCTTCTTTCGAGGCCAGTACGCGCTCCACGGTGTCGACAACTGCCTGCGTTTGCGGGTCGATTTCGATATTCACGCGATGCCCCAGTTTTTTCGCGCCAAGTGTCGTGCGCTGCAACGTTTCCGGGATCAAATGCACACAGAACCGGCTACTGGTGACTTCACCTACCGTCAGACTTATCCCGTCAATGCCAATAAATCCTTTGTACAAAATATATTTCATCAGCGCTGGATCCTGCACTTTGAACCAGATCTGGCGGTTATTTTCCGAGGTGAGAATTTTAACTATTTCGGCAGTGGTCATGATATGACCTGACATTAAATGACCGCCAATTTCATCACTGAATTTTGCTGCGCGCTCAACGTTTACCGTGTCGCCCACATTCAGATCGCCGAGGTTGGTGATACGCAGCGTCTCTTTCATCAGATCGAAACTAATATGGCTGCCATTAATCGCCGTCACTGTCAGGCAGCAACCATTATTGGCAATGGAAGCGCCAGTCTCAATACCATCCAGCATCGTCTCAGGCAGCTCAACAACGTGAGTGCGGAAATTGGGTTTATCATCAATTGCCACCAGTTTCGCCGTGCCTTGTACAATACCCGTAAACATGCTTACCACTCCTGTTCCATTCATACGGCCATTACCGTGTTCTTTACGCACAATAACAGGTGAAATTTACCCTTGCCAGTTTCAATCGCCCTGCCGCCCTTTTTCCCGCCGCTCTGGCGAGAAGGTAAGCGTAGCGCCGCGTGCTAAAAGATAACTTTGCTTTATGACTGGCATGGCAAAAACAGGCTTAAGCAGGTAATATTTGTACACATGTCGCACTCATCGCTGTGCGGCATCCTTTTTAGCACAAGGAAAAACTCCTTCCTGATTAGTCGTTCCATTCTTTCTTATAACAACAAGATAAAGGTGTTCTACGTGCAGAAGTATGTGAGAGAAGCGGGTCAATTACTGGCGCTCGCCGTGCCGGTTATTTTCGCGCAGGTCGCCCAGACAGCCATGGGTTTCGTTGATACGGTCATGGCCGGCGGCTACAGCGCCACGGATATGGCGGCGGTGGCAATCGGGACGTCCATCTGGTTTCCCGCTATTCTGTTTGGTCACGGCCTGCTGCTGGCGATGACGCCAGTGATTGCCCAGTTAAATGGTTCTGGACGTCGCGACAGAATTGCCCATCAGGTTGGCCAGGGATTCTGGCTGGCGGGCGTAGTCGCGGTGTTGATCATGATTGTGCTGTGGAATGCCGGTCATATTATTTACGCCATGCATAATATCGACCCACAACTGGCAGATAAAGCCGTGCGTTTTTTGCGCGCGTTAATGTGGGGCGCGCCGGGCTATCTCTTTTTCCAGGTGATGCGTAATCAGTGCGAAGGCCTCGCCCGCACGATCCCGGGCATGTTGATGGGGTTTGTCGGCCTGCTGGTGAATATCCCGGTGAACTACATCTTTATTTACGGCCATTTCGGTATGCCAGAACTCGGCGGTGTGGGCTGCGGTGTGGCAACGGCATCCGTGTATTGGGTGATGTTTATCTGCATGCGCCTGTACGTCAAACGCGCCCGCGCGATGCGTGATATTCAAGAGATGCAACGTTTTGCCAAACCTGATTTCGCGGTGTTAAAACGTCTAACTCAGCTCGGGCTGCCCATTGCACTGGCGCTTTTTTTCGAGGTGACACTGTTTGCCGTGGTGGCACTGCTCGTTTCGCCACTGGGTATTGTCGATGTCGCCGGACATCAAATCGCGCTTAATTTCAGTTCGCTAATGTTTGTTCTGCCGATGTCGCTGGCGGCGGCAGTCACTATTCGCGTCGGTTTTCGCCTTGGGCAAGGCTCAACGCTGGAGGCGAAAACATCGGCGCGCACAGGGTTAATCGTCGGTGTTTGCATGGCGGCGCTGACGGCAATTTTTACCGCATTAATGCGCGAACATATTGCCCTGCTCTACAACGAGAATCCGGAGGTAGTGGCGCTGGCATCACACTTGATGTTGCTGGCGGCGATTTACCAAATTTCCGATTCCATTCAGGTGATTGGCAGCGGCATCCTGCGTGGTTATAAAGATACGCGCTCGATCTTTTTTATCACTTTTATTGCCTATTGGGTGCTGGGTTTACCAGTAGGTTACACGCTGGCGTTAACGGATCTCGTGGTCGACAGAATGGGGCCAGCGGGCTTCTGGATGGGCTTTATTATTGGCCTGACCTCGGCGGCGATAATGATGATGCTGCGGATGCGTTTCCTGCAACGCCAGCCTTCGGCGACCATATTGCAGCGTGCTGCACGCT